>VXXH01000517.1 GCA_009835515.1 Candidatus Poribacteria bacterium | reverse complement strand
ATTAATCAACTTGAAAATATTAAATGTCTATAGTAATCCAATAGAAAGTTTAACCCCGATCACTGGTTTATCAAACTTAGAACACATAACCCTTATAGGAGATGGAATATCGGACATCTCTCCTCTTGCTGGATTTATCAAACTAAGACACTTTCTATCGTGGGGTAACCCAATCGCTGACCTTTCTCCTCTTGCTGGTTTAACACAATTGGAATTTCTGGATATTTGTGGGTCCGAAGCGTCTGATATTTCACCACTTGCCAAGTTAACAGGACTAAAGGAATTATATCTTGTCCAAAATCGTATTTCTGACGTATCTCCCTTGTCAGGTTTAACAAGTTTAACGCGATTGAGTCTTGGTGAAAATAATATCTCGAATGTATCGCCTCTGGCAGGGCTCACTAATCTGAAATGGTTAGGACTTCACCGTAATTCAATATCCGACTTTTCACCTTTGGCGGTGTTACTTGAAACAACAACTATTTCACGCGCTTTTAACCCAGGGGCACCGACAGGTGGTCCGAAAATAGAAGGACCCTGGTTATGGGTCACCGTTCCGGGCGAACGCCTTGATGACAACAC
This sequence comes from Candidatus Poribacteria bacterium, assembly GCA_009835515.1. Classification (GTDB taxonomy): domain Bacteria; phylum Poribacteria; class WGA-4E; order WGA-4E; family WGA-3G; genus WGA-3G. Next base: position 5,903 of record VXXH01000517.1, on the reverse strand, counting down.
GGATTTACTTGCAGAAGCAAGTGCAGGTACTATAACCGAACAACAAGTCGCAACTGATGGTGTTATACAAGGAAAGTCGGTCGGAAAAAATTTGTGGACACACGGAAAAATCGCACCATCAGGCAGTGACAAGAATATTGCCCTTATGTTAGATGAGATCGGTAGTGAAGCAAATACGGATAACACAAACCGTATTATCTACGGCTCTGTTATTTTAGATTCACCAGATGAACAGGACACAAATCTGTTCTTTGGGTGTGGAGGTCGGGTAAAAATCTGGCTCAATGGTGAGTTGATTTATCAATCGTTGGTGTGGCGAAGTCGCGGACAAGTTTGGGATTATCTCAATTTTCTCCCTGTCACTTTGACGCAGGGAGCAAATGTTTTGTTAGTCGCAATTGACAAAGGAGCAGGTTGGTGGTCTGCATTTTTCGGTTTTGAAGAAGGGTCAGAGTATACAGTATCAACAGTATCAACAAAAGCGCGTGTTGGATACGCTCTCTCCAGGTCTGCAATCCATGTTGATGATACATTTACTCTCGACCTCAACGCAGAAGAGGTTACGAATTTAGCTGGGTGGCAATTCGATATTGCCTTTGACCCCACAACACTTGAAGCAGTTGAGGTGAACGAAGGCGATTTCCTGAAGGCGGAGGACGGAACGACTTTCTTTCAAGGGGGCACTATTGATAACACCACAGGTAAAATAACCGGACTCAGTGCTGCACGGATTTCCGAAAGTGGTGTCAGTGGGACAGGGACGTTACTCTCTGTAACATTCATGGCAAAGGCAGACGGTGAAACCCAAGTGATATTAGAAAATTTTGAGTTGGGTGCTATCAGCGGTGATGCCCTCCCTTCTGCGCCGCCCGAAATTATCATCACTGTCGGAGGTCTACCCCCGTGGGATGTAAACCAGGATGGGCGTGTAAGTGTTCTGGATCTAATTCTTGTTGCCAAGGACTTGGGGGCTGACACTCCCACTAACCTGCGAACTGACGTAAATCGGGACGGAACTATTAACATCCAAGACCTCATCCTTGTCGCCCAACATCTCGGTGAATCAACCGACGCTGCAGCACCTTCCGCTATTGCTATAAATGATTTAGATTTATTAGACCCAGCAATGATACAAGCATGGATAACACAAGCACAAATTGAAGATGATGGCTCCATTGCCTTCCGACAAGGCATCGCCAACCTTGAGCGGCTCTTAGCACTATTTATCCCAGAAGAAACGGCTTTACTTCACAACTATCCAAACCCGTTCAACCCAGAGACATGGATACCGTATCAACTCGCGGAGCCAGCAGAGGTCACCTTGACGATCCATTCCGTGAATGGGACTGTGGTCCGGACGTTGGCATTAGGGCAGCAACCCGCTGGCATCTACCAAACCCGCACCCGTGCGGCATATTGGGACGGCAAAAACGAAGTCGGTGAATCAGTCGCAAGTGGTATCTACTTCTATACATTGTCCACGGAGTCCACACGCGACTCCGTCACAGCAGGCGATTTTAACGCCACCCGAAAAATGTTGATAAGGAAGTAATTACCCGTTTTACCTAATCATGTATTAGGGGTTGGCACGCTCAAAAAGCATGCCAACCCCTAAACATATTTAAACGATTGATAATACCTGTCGGATATGTTATGCTATAGGTTAACAGTAATAGATATGGAGGGTACATGCCGACAGACACAACGACACAAGACATAACTGAAGAGATACGAGGACTCTTTAGATACGCAGATCGGCATTTCGCCGATAAAAGCGCAAGATGGTTATCTCTATCACCTGATTCTTTTCAGGAGATCCGAAACGGAACGTGAAGACTTGATACAACTTATTCAATCGCATACAACAGACACGGAGGTTAGAAACATCATCATGACAGGTGCAGAAGCCCTTATAGAGAAAGGCATTGAACAAGGCATTGAACGTGGTTCACGTGAGATGTTGATTCACAATATCTTTACAGTGCTGAGCGAACGTTTTTCTCAAGCGGAGGTAGAACCCGTTCGCGCTTCCCTTGAAACGGTTTCAGACCTCACAATCTTAACCGAGTTGTTCCGGATAGCCCTCCATATCCCCAGTGTCGAGGTGTTTTTACACACAATAGACACAACGGATGAATAAAAATAGGAGATTGTTTTGAAAATCGGCAGATACCTTCTTATAGTCCTCCTAATATGCATCGGATTCGCGTTTGCGACAGCAGATGCCCAAGAAAACCTCGCGCAGGAGGTGTCCGCCATATTTGAACAAAGCTGCCTCATTTGCCATGGACCACATGGTTCCTTTACCGAGCAACTCATCATTCAAAGCAGCCAAGAATTAATTGATACTGGGAAAATTATTCCCGAAAACCCTGATAGTTCCATATTCTATCAACGGTTAATAGAGACCGCTGTAGAAAAACGGATGCCGCTCGGACAGCCGCCCTTACCTCCTGCAGCGATTCAGACGATCCGACAATGGATCCAAGCAGGCGCACCGGATTGGAATACTGCTGCCAGAACCGACATCAACTTCATCACAACCCAAGAAATGCTGCAGACGATCGAGAACCACGTCCAATCGCTCGATACATTCGACCGCGCCTTCGCACGCTATTTTACATCAACACATCTCTATAACGCAGGCGAAACGACTGAGACGCTTCGCGCGTACCAACGGGCACTCTCAAAACTCGTGAACAGCCTCTCTTGGGGACGTGGGGTTATCAAACCGCAGCCCATTGATTCGCAAGCAACGATATTCTATATTGACCTCCGAGACTACGAATGGGAAATCGGCACCAATCGATGGACACTGATTGAAACGGAATACCCGTATAACGTTGCGTTCGACACACCAACGCAGACAGTACTTCGTGAAAAACTAACGAACTTACGCGCAGAAATGAATTGCGAAACGCCCTTCGTCCATGTAGATTGGTTTCTTGCGACCGCCTCACTGCCACCGCTCTACCACGATATCCTTGACCTTCCGCTAACCGATAGTGAATTGGAGGCACGTCTTGAGGTAAATGTCGTTGAAAATATCCGAAATGCAGCAGGGAAACGCGTCTGGCGTGCCGGGTTCAACAATTCCGGTGTCTCCAATCACAACCGTATTGTAGAACGGCATCTCTCTCGATACGGCGCGTATTGGAAAAGTTACGACTTTGCGGGGAGTGTAGATTCGCAGAATATCTTTACACATCCGCTTAATTTCACACACGACGGTGGCGAGATTATCTTCAACCTTCCAAACGGCTTACAAGCATACTATCTCGTAGATGCCGGTGGCAATCGGCTTGATGAAGCACCTATAAGCATCGTTCGGAATCTTGCTGTGAGTGATCCAACCGTCCGTAACGGACTCTCCTGCATCGGGTGCCACACCGAAGGCATGAAAACGTTTGAAGATCAGGTGCGGGGTGTTGCTGAACAGAACGAAAACCCACCGTTTGACAAAGACCAAGTGTTGCGACTTTATGTTGAAAAATCAGAGATGGACGGGCTCATCAAAGAGGACACTGAACTTTACCGACGGGCACTTGAAGCAACAGGCGATGTATTTGGCGGTATTGAACCGGTTCAGCAATTCCACGAAGCGTTTCAAAGACCTCTTGGTGCGGCATACGCTGCAGCTGCTGTCGGTTTAGAGACTGGGGTATTCCTTGGAAAAATTCGTGAGAATGTGAGTTTACAAAACTTAGGATTGCAGGTGTTAGAAAATGGTACTATGAAACGGGATGCATGGACATCTAACTTTGACGATGTGATTTCTGCGCTGAATACGCCTGATAGCCCCCTGCCTCCAGTCGTCGAGCGTCCAGAGCGTATTCCGGGTGCTAGTGTATACATTCCGGACCCGAACCTCCGTGCAGCAATTGCTGAAGCACTTGGCAAAGGTGATACTACATTTGTTTCTATTACTGCAGAGGAGATGGCAACTTTGGAAAGGATTAGGGCGGTTAATAAGAACATTAGCGACTTGACCGGACTTGCGTTTGCGAAGAATTTAACAGAATTGTATCTCTATGGCAATCCTTTGTCAGATATCTCACCCCTCGCCTCTTTGACAAAATTGCGTGTGATAGATGCTCCACACACTAAAATATCCGACCTATCACCACTCGCGTCTTTGCACAATCTTGAAGAAATAAGTGTCCGACACGCTCCTATATCAAGTCTTGCCCCGTTGGCGAATCTTAAAAATCTGAAAAAGTTAGACACCACACATTCTGATATTTCCGACCTCTCTCCCCTTGCGGGATTGACTAACTTAACAAGACTCCTCTTATATGACTGCAAAGCAACCGATTTATCCCCCTTAAAAGGCTTAACAAAACTGAGATGGCTCGGTTTTCAGCATACCGATAATATATCGGACTTCTCACCTTTATCGGGATTAACAGAGTTGAGGCATCTCGACCTATTCAATACTGAGATTTCGGATCTTTCCCCGTTAGCAAGATTGGTTAATTTGGAAACGTTGATACTTGTTGAAAACCGAATCGTAGATGTTTCGCCGCTTGCGTCTTTGCGTAACTTAAAAAAGTTAGAACTTCATGTGAACAATATCTCTGATTTTTCACCCTTGAATCAGATACGCGGGTCTATAGAAGTATTCACTTGGTACTCCAACCCGGGCTTTCCGCAAGGCGGTCCAAAAATTGAAGGGCCTTGGCTATGGCTGCCCTTACCAGTAGAAGTAGACGAAACTGGACATCCGATGGATCATTTGGCAGAAGCATCCAACGGTCAGCTTACAGAACAACAAGTTGCAACCCAGGGTGCTACGGAAGGCACTGTTGTAGGAGAAGGTATATGGTCGGTTGGAACGCTTGAGCCTTATAAAGCTAATGATAGACGAAGCAATGTATCGAACCTTAAAAGATTATTAGACGCTCAAGGGGCTATTGAATTTAGTGATGCCGGGAATTTTGTTGTCTACGGTTCTATCACTTTGTATTCTCCGAGAACACAGCACACGAAAATATTCATAGGTGCCAGTGAACCTCGAAAAGTCTATCTTAATAGCAAGTTAGTGCACGAAGACTATACAGAATATACCATCGAAGCCTGGGCTCATGATTACCAAACATTTTTTCCGATCACACTGCAACCGGGGAAAAATGTGTTGTTGATAAAACTTGGTGATGAGTGGGATAATGATCTATTGTCTCTCTTTTTTGGATTTGAACCTGGTACCGAATATAAGGTATCAAACCCACGCGTTGGGTACACCTTATCTGAAACTGCAATCCATGTTGGTGATACTTTCACCCTTGAGGTCAACGCAGAGAATGTATTTGATTTAGCAGGGTGGCAATTTGATGTTGTGTTTGATCCAGCAGTGCTTGAAGCAATTGAAGTCAACGAAGGCGATTTTCTGAAAGCAGAGGGTGGTACGACTTTCTTCCAAGGTGGGACAATTAATAACGCTACAGGCAAGATTACCAAACTTAGCTCAGCGAGGCTCAGTGAAGACGGTGTCAGCGGCACAGGCACGCTGCTGTCAGTGACTTTCGCAGCGAAGGCAGGTGGCGAAACCCGATTATCATTGCACAACTTTCAATTGGGTTCTGTCACGGGTGAGATTATCAACGCTGGACCACACGAGTTTGTCTTCACTATAGAAGGACAACTCGTTACCGGAGACGTAAACCGAGACGGACAGGTGAGCGTCCTGGATCTGATCCTCGTTGCCCAACATCTTGGAAAGGATGTATCCGCCAACCCGCAGGCAGACGTAAATCGAGATGGGGTAATCAATATCCAAGACCTCATCCTCGTCGCACAACATCTCGGTGAATCAACCGACGCTGCAGCACCTTCCGCTATTGCTATAAACGATTTAGATTTATTAGACCCAGCAATGATACAAGCATGGATAACACAAGCACAAA
>VXXH01000078.1 GCA_009835515.1 Candidatus Poribacteria bacterium | reverse complement strand
ACGCACACCTTACCGTGCTACGCGAACATTACGATGCCCAATTTTCACAGAGACGCGGCACAATCGGTGAAGGGTTGCGGAACCTTGCAGTCGTCGGGGACTCGGAAAGCGATGCAGATGCTGATCGTGAAGAAGAGATGTTACAGATTATGGAGATGTGGCGGCTCGATGAGGAATATCGGAAGCTACTCTACCACCAACCACTGTTAGATATCGTCGAGAGTTTAATCGGATCCGATATCCAGTTATTTCATGATCAGGCACTCTACAAACCCGCCCATCACGGCGGTGAAGTATATTGGCATCAGGACAACGCGTATTGGCAGTGTGCTCCGCCCAATCTTGTGAGCATCTGGTTAGCACTTGATGATGCCGATGAGGAGAACGGGTGTATGAACGTTATCCCCGGCAGTTATCTGGAAGGATTGGCAGCCCACGGACGTGCTGAGTCAGAGAAAGGTAAGTTGCCAGCCTTGTTGGAGGTGGATGCTGATGTAGATCGTGCTGTGCCAGTGCCAGTTAAAGCCGGATGCGTGATGGTCCATCACTGCATGACACTCCACCAAACGAATCCGAACCGCTCACCCCGAGACCGCCGGGCGATGGCTATCCATTACATGCCATCCGGTACGCGGAATCGCGATGGTGAGGTGATGAAAGACAACCCGCTACTCCGCGGCAAATTGGCATAGACGAGGTCTGACAACTGATATATGTGGGTTCCGTCCTCCAATGTAGGAGGGGTTTTCAACCTCGATTGCGGGCTTACTTCTTAAAGTCCCCCTGATAAGGGGCGGGGAATGCCATACGGCATTCATACCGTTGATTCTTTAGGGGGTTAGATACCGTACGTTGAGAGTGTCCAAGCAATTCTAAAATCTATTATGTCAAGTACCGAACTCAAAACTACATTCAATACCGCTGCAGTGCTTTATGAGGATATACGACCCGGCTACCCTGAAGAACTGATACAGGAGATCGTGGAACTCTCTGGGATTAACGATCACAGCAGAATCCTTGAAGTCGGCTGTGGAACTGGAAAAGCAACTCAATCTTTTGCAGAACGCGAATACGAAATGATCTGTTTGGACATCGGTGCCGACCTGATTGCCGTTGCGAGGAAAAAGTTAAGTGGATTTCCAAATGTTTCGTTTGTGGAACAAGCATTTGAGGAATGGGAATCAGATGGAAAGTTTGATCTTGTTATTTCTGCCACCGCCTTTCATTGGGTGGATCCGAAAGTAAGATACCTGAGAGCGTCCGAGGCACTTGAATCAGGTGGTTCCCTCGCTGTTTTCTCAAACCAACATGTGCGGAAGGACAAAGGCTTCTTTGTGGAAACCCAGAGCCTGTATGATAGGTATTACCTACCACTAATCGCTGACCGCCCTACGCATGCTACGAGTTTTCCGGGTGTGGAAGCCTTTGAAGATCCAATTAAACGCGTCTATCCATGGACGCAAACGTATTCATCTGAGCAGTATATCAAGCTCCTCAGCACCTATTCGGATCATATCGCATTACCGGACGAGAATAGAAATCTGCTGTTTGAAGGGATTGTTAATCTTATTGAGACGAGGTACAACGGGCAAGTAACCAAACATTATGAAGCCGTTCTTGACTTTCGGGAGACAGAATGAGAATCACAAAGATTGAGACATTCCAGATTGAGACACCGCGTTATTACGGTCATATATCCGGGCATGTCATCGTTAAGGTCCATGTAGACGATGGACCCATCGGACTGGGGGAAGCCTCAGACAGCAAAGCTGACGATTTAGGCGCAATCGCCAAACGCTATAACGATTTATTGGTTGGACGTGATCCCACCCGTATCACGGAGATCAATGAGTTCCTACGGGCACAGAATTTCGGTAGCACGGTTAGCAATCTACACCTCGCTTCCGCCATTGACCTCGCACTTTATGACCTGAACGGCAAGGTCCAGGACGTACCGGCTTACCAAATGCTCGGCGGCAAGATGCGAGACAGTGTCTATTGCTGCTATCCAATCTTCGGATGGCAGGTGAAGGAGGACTTTGAAAAGACCGCGGGCTATCTACAACGACTGATAGACCTTGGGCACCATCTCTTCCGTTATTATATATCCGGTGACAGTGACTTGGATAATAGGTTCCTAACTGAGATGAAAGCCAGATTTGGCGAACAGATCAAGCTCAAACAGCTGGATTGCTCCGGTCGATTCAGCGACTCGGAGACCGCCCTGCGTTATGCTGATGTCCTGCGCCATCATGCACCCTACCACTTTGAACAACCCTCACGAGACCTACAAGTGTGTGCAGAGTTCACCAAACGTATGGATTTGCCTGTGAGTCTGCACATCGGTAGTTTGGGATATGGGTATGAAGCAGCCGAACGCGGTGCTTGCACTGTCTTCAATGTAGCGTGTGTAGCCGGAGGGCCGACCCATATCCGTCGCTTGTTTGCGTTGGCGGAAGCGGCTGGCATCGAATGTCTGATCGGCACGGATCAGGAATCGACGCTTGGGACAGCCGCGCAAATCCATGTCGGTGTTTCAATGCCGAACCTCTCCCTCCCTTGCGATCCTATGGGACCCGTGCTCTATACGGCATCCCCAGCGAAGGCGCGCATTCGAGCAGAAGCCAGCCACCTCTATCCACCGGAAGTCCCCGGACTCGGTGTCGAATTGGATGAAGATAAATTAAAGGCGTTAACAGTCGCCTCTGTCTGAGATTCCAATGGGTGTTTAGAGTTTTGTCATTAAGCGTTTCTTTTTTATAGGAGGGGTTTGTAACCCCAACCTGTCCGAATCCCACGTGTTTATGAGTTGTTTATTAACAACAAAAAACGCATTTATCCGCTGACAACTTAGCCCCGTAGGGGCGGCATCTGTGTAGAAATGTGAATAAACAATCATTAGCCCCGTAGGGGCGGCATCTATATAGAATCTTTTGACAAATATTTACACCCGATTCCAATTTTGAATTTGACAACTACCCCACGTTATGATAGGCTGCAGAGCATTAAAAGGGGATCAGTCCCTAATGTTTAAAAAAAGGAGAACATTATGTTTGTTATCATAGCCCCAATTCAGATTAAGGAAGGTCATAGGGATGCGTTCATCGAAGCCATGATAGACGATGCAAAAGGCTCTGTCGCGGATGAACCCGGCTGTCTGAGATTTGATATAATTCAGGACGGTGCCGATCCGAATCGGATCTGGCTTTATGAAGTCTATACAGACGAGGCAGCGTTCCAAGAGCATCTGAAAGCCCCACACTTCATTAAGTGGCGCGATACCGTCAAAGACTGGTTCGCTGAGAGCGACTTTAAAGGCGCAGGTGGCGGAAGTTCCAACATCTACCCACCAGACGACGCTTGGCAGTAGTTCGGTTGTATGAAAAGGCCGTTTGTTATATCAGTCAGTTCAATATCTGGCGGTGGAAAGACAGCACTGTCAGCCGCTCTCCATGAGTCATTACCTGATTCGTCTCTTTTTTGCTTCGACGATTTTGATGATTCAAATATTTATCCCAGTGATTTCTACGACTGGAGTCAACGCGGCGGTGATGTCGAAGAATTCGACTGTCCTGGAATGCAAACGGCAGTTAATGCTGAAATTCGCCACGGAAGTACCAGACTCATTATTCTGGATTTTCCATTCGGTCGGTGTCACTCCTGTTTTCGTGATGTCATTGACTTTGCTGTTTTTGTTAATACTCCACTTGACATCGCTATGGCGAGGCGAATTTTGAGGGACTATGCGATTAACACTAACGAGCCATCGGAAAAAATCCTGAATCGTCTTCGTACAGATATGTCAAACTATTTAGCAAGGGCGCGTTATCCGTATTTGAACACTTACAAGCACAAAGATCACAGCGATCTCGTTTTGGACGGGAAGCGTAGTTTGGATGACTTGAAAAATGATGTGATAACGGTACTAAAATTGAGAGGGTTGTTAACCCACGTCACTTAACAACGACTGGAAATAGGTTGATTTTGATAGTTGAAGCACTGTCTATAGTATCACCGTCTGTACAACGCATTGTTGCCGGGAAAAAGGTCGTCGAAATCCGACGTTGGCTGCCGCCAGAGATTCCTTTTCTCAATCTCGTGCTTGTTGAGAATGAGATTTACCTGACCGAAGAAGGACAGGAGGATCCAAACGGACTGGCACGCGCAATCGTTGACATTACGGGTGTTCACGAGTGGACACCTGAAGAAGCGAAATCGCAAGGAGTAGAGTGGATTCCTGACTATATCTGTTGGGAACTCTCAAATGTACGGCGCATAGAGCCACCTATTCCTTGTGTCGCGCGGCGGAAAATCTATAAAATCGATATTAGTGCTTGCCGATCTATTGGTTGTTGACATCGACCTAATTGTTGAAGTGTTAATTAGAGGTTGACCGACATAATGCAATTCACTGACGCACTTGTTAACTCTTATGAAAAGTATGCGCATGAAAGGGCATCTCACTCTCCTGACGCATTCAAGGTCCAGGAGCGGTCGGAGTTTCTCAAATTTTTGAAGGCTGAGGAACGAGAGACACTCCTTGAAATTGGGTGTGGTCCCGGTCAGGATGCTCAGTTTTTTCAATCTCAAGGATTCCGAGTTTTGGCGGTGGACAATACACCAGCGATGGTGAAACTTACTGCTGAAAAGGGAATCCCTGCGCAAGTTTTGGATTGCTACGATCTTGATAAAATTAACAAGCACTTTGATGCGGTGTATACCATGAATTGCCTCCTGCACATACCGAAGCGGGATATTGTTCAGGTTTTGCGTTTAATCTCAAGACGGCTCAATGAAAACGGCTTAATGTATCTCGGTCTATGGGGAGACCAAGACTTTGAGGGTATCTGGGAACACGATAGATATGAGCCGAAACGGTTTTTCTCCTTCTGGAAGACAGAGGCACTTCTTGAAGTCCTCCAGCGGTCATTTAGATTGGAGTATTACCGGCGATTAGAACCTCGTAAAGGCTGGATATTCAATTCTTTTATTCTCCGTAAATATGGAGGTTCAAAGTGAGACGAACAGTTATTTATATTCTGAGCGTGGCATTCATTTTCATATTTCCCTTTGTGAGCGCCGCAATTGAGGACGATGCAATGGTCCTTTACTACTCGTTTGATGAAGGTAAGGGAAAAGAGGTTGAAGACCTGAGCGGCAAAGGGAATCACGGCACGCTCGAAGCCAATGCCAAATGGGAGAAAGACGGGAAGATCAATGCAGGTGTGTTTTTTGATGAGCAGATTCAGAAGGGTGTCGTCGCTGCCCCAGCGTCCGATAGTCTGGCGATTACCAAGAATTTGACGATGGAGGTATGGGTATACCCAGAAAGTGTCGGCGATTATCGCAATGTACGCGGGCAAGCAGGACCGCACACGTATTACCTGAGTATCCATCAAGGCAAACCGTCAGTATGGATGGGATGTCCCGGTGCTGGTGGACGCACATGGAACAGCGCAAAGAACGAGATTCCGACCGATAAATGGTCGCACGTCGCCGCAGTTTACGAGTTTGATAAGGAGCTACGCCTTTATATCAACGGCAAACTTGATAACACCTATAAACTGGAAGGCGAAATTCCGGTTTCTCAATCAGATCACTGGTTCGGCAATCGCCTCGATGGTCCATGGCCCTATGGCGGGAAACTTGATGAATTTGTTATCTATAACCGTGTTCTGACTGCAGAGGAGATTCAGCAAGATATGGAGCAGGTTTTAAGTGTGTCGCCGTTGGATAAAGCTGCGACGACTTGGGGTCTACTCAAAGGAAATAGAGATGTTGAGTAAACTGATGCCGCAGCTGTTTACTTGGGTGGAAGTTCACGGTGCGTCGCGGAATCAAGCGTACAACTGGAATAGTTTTTTCGTGCAAAACGAGAGCAACAGTGTCCGCGCCTTGATAGATCCGCTTCCACTGTCCGAGAGTGAGATTCAACAACTTGACGAACTTGGCGGCCCAACGCATCTAATGCTAACTTGTGCCTATCACGAGAGAAGTTTGACGGAATTCAAACGAAGATGGGACTGCAAGGTTTTAGTCCATGAAAATCAGGTAGATGAGGTCGAATTTACTTTTGATGCCACGTTCGCGGACAGAGATATGCTTGGGGATCTCCTTGAAGTTGTGCGTGTACCGAATGTTCGCCATCGTGAGGAGGTCTGTTTCTACCTAAAAAATCACAAAGGTGCACTGATAATCGGTGATCTTCTCAGTGGTGGTAGAAAGGACAGCGGCATTCCGGATGGAAAAGTGGGATTTAACGCGCCTGAATATCTGGTGGATCTTGACAAAGCTCGCTTATCCCTCAGCATGCTGCTACATTTTGAATTTGATCTTATGTGTTTCGGTCACGGATCGCCAGTTGTGCGTGGTGCCAAAGAGGTGTTGAGGCACTTTATTGCGTGCGATGCTGCGTGGGAAGACTTCGCTCAAAGACGAGAAGAAGGATTTCGTTTAAATCCTGAACTCAGAAAGCTGCACCGTACCTGAC
>VXXH01000142.1 GCA_009835515.1 Candidatus Poribacteria bacterium | reverse complement strand
GTTTATTTGTCTAAACATTTGGAGTTATGTTATCAAATTTGCCCGATTTCGTGCAATTGGGTATAGCGTATGCCCGGTTTTGTGCGGTTTTTTCTCTATATTTTACCAAGGACATATTAATAGGGTGGCACGGAATTTGCTAACAGTTTACGTGAGTTTCAACTTAAATAGAACATCTCGCGGAGAAGGTCTCATTTCGCATGTGTCTAAAGATCCAACCACCTTCTCGGCTTTCAAAAGACAACAACGACCGGAGGTAAAAATGAATTTTGTACGGAATCTGAATTTTGGTGTATTTTTTAAGCCGACACTCGTTCTTAGGAGCCTTGTCATAGCCTTTTTACTCGGTGTCTTGTTCCTTTTTAACGGCTGTGTCAAGATGGAGGCGACGCGGAAAGCGGATTGGGAGACACATTTCACGGATCTCCACTTTGTTAACCACAAACAGGGGTGGATTGTCGGGGAGGGTGGTCTGATAATTCATACGGCAGATGGCGGGAAGACGTGGAAGCAGCAGGAAGTCGATACAACAAGCCCAGGATTTCGTATGCCTGATGCCTCATTAGATTTCAAAGCAGTTTATTTTACAAACGCCCAGAATGGATGGGCAGTTGGCGATGAAGGTTTAGTTGCAGCAACCGATGATGGCGGTAGACACTGGTCACTGCAAAAGAGTGGCTCTTCCGCAATGCTTCTCGATGTCTTTTTTGCCAATTCAAAACAAGGTTGGATTGTAGGTGAAGATTCGGATGTTCTCTACACCAAAAACGGTGGAAAAGAATGGAAACGCTACGAGTATGTTAGCGAATTTATGCTCAACGGGGTCTGGTTCGTTGACAATTCAAAGGGATGGGTTGTCGGTACGCACGATAGAATTTTTTATACCCAAACTGGTGGTGAATCGTGGCGAGAACAGAGCAACCGTTTTGAAGGTGAACGCGATCGGATGATCAATGATAATAAACAGGTATTTTTCATCAGCGACAATGAAGGTTGGATCGTTGGCAGTGACGGCTCTATTTTCCATACGACGACTGCGGGTGCGAACTGGGAACGTCAAGACAGTCGTATTCCGCTGATTAATGGACACGTCCGAGATACGATCAATAGTATTCACTTCACAGATGAAAATTACGGGGTCGCAGTAGCGGATGTCGGCTTTATCACACGGACCGAAGATGGTGGTGACAATTGGCAATTGATGGAAAGTGGAACGGAAAACAATTTAACAGGCATCCAGTTTACAACGCCTACAGAGGCGTGGGCGGTTGGATGGTACGGTACTATTTTACACACGACAGATGCCGGTGCAACATGGGAGATGACAAGCGGTACGACAGCGAATGACCTCCAGAATGTCCAGTTTACCGACGCCAACCGTGCAATCGCAGTCGGTAGGCGCGGTACGATGGCGATGAGCAACGATGGCGGACAGACATGGAACGAAATTGAGACAGATATCTGGGACGGCATTTGGAACATCTATTTCGCGACTGACAAACACGGTTGGGCAGTCGGTGAACGCGGGCTTATTGTCCATACAAATGACGGCGGCATGAATTGGGAACGTCAGCGCGGACCCACTGCTATGACACTCCGTTCTGTCCACTTTGTTAGCCCTCAGATGGGTTGGATTGTAGGCGATATGGGCAGTATCATACATACGATTGATGGTGGCAAAACATGGCTCCCACAAACCGCAACCGGCGATTTCTTCTCGCTCATGCTAAAGGGTGTATTCTTCCTTGATGAAAAGAAAGGTTGGGCTATCGGATGGCCGGGGGTTTGCCTTGCAACAGAAGACGGTGGTTTGACTTGGAACCAACAGACGACTGGCACTTTCAATGAACTCTATGCCGTCTACTTTGCAGATGAGAATACCGGCTGGATTGTTGGACAGTTTGGCGAGATTTTACACACAAAAAGCGGTGGGAAAAAATGGAATTTTCAACGCAGCGGGTCTCAAGAGAATTTGAATAAACTCTATTTTGCGGATACACAACACGGTTTAATCGTTGGAGATAACGGCGTGATGCTTACTACCATCAACGGCGGGAAAAAGTGGGAGATGCAGGAGAGCGGTACCGACAATGACCTTTACGGTTTAGCCCTCTCGCCTGATGGCGTTGTCGCCGTTGGTAAAGGCGGGATTGCGATGCGGTATTCGGTTGAAGAGGCACAACTGCCCGCGAAATTGCCGCCTGTCGCCGAAGAACCCGAAATCGTCGCTGCTGAAGAGGAGACTCCGGTTGAACCGGTTGCTTACCATTGGGACATTATCCGTCAGGCGGCTTGGCGCACTGATTTTGCCGATACGCACTTTGTAGATGCCCAAAATGGCTGGGCAGTCGGTTCCGGTGGTGTTATCGCCCATACTACGGACGGCGGGAAAACGTGGCTACCGCAACATAGCGGTGTCAGTGAAAATCTGCGCGAAGTAGAATTCGTTGATGCGAACCATGGAAGGGCCCTCGGTTCTGGCACTTTACTCCAGACAGAAAATGGTGGCGAAACCTGGCAGCCGATCCTTCAAGCGACCAAGCAAAACCTTCCTCGCGTTAGCACGATGCACTTCCTGAACGCCGAAGAGGGGTGGCTGGGGGCATCGATTGGGCAGACCTTGCATACCACTGATGGGGGCAAGACGTGGGAGATTCAGAAAACCGGAACAACAACAGGAAACATCACCGATCTCCATTTCATCAATAGTCAAGTAGGGTGGGCAGTCACGCCTCAACGTCGAGACGGTGGATTTATCCTTCACACAGTTGACGGTGGGGACTACTGGAAAATTCAGGCGAAGACTAATCAACCCGGTGTCGCTGTACACTTTGCGGATGAAACCCATGGATGGGTGATCCTCGGTAATGGAGACTCCTTATTGACTGCAGACGGCGGCGAAACGTGGAAATTGAGAACTACGGCACAAAGCACGCATGGCTTGCGGCGTGTCACTTTCCGTTCGGATACACACGCGTGGGGACTCGGCGGTGGTGGCGCGTATATCACCGAGGACAAAGGGGTAAATTGGAATCCAGTCCCTGTTGCCACAAGAGCTGATCTGCTCGCTATGCAAGAAACCGAACCAGAGACACCCGAAGAACCGTCACCAGAAGCAGAGGAATCGGAAGCAGCGGTTGTAGAGGCACCCACGTTACAGTATGATGAGACACCGGAGGAAATACAAAATCGACTTCGGGCAGAGAGAGAACGTCCGGGGCGTCTCGCCCCTGAAGGGGCATTGCCACCGAATGCCGAACGCGCAAATCCGACACCGGTACAGCAACAACCGCCGCCACCGCCACCTGAACCTGAGAGACGAAGGAGACGCGGTGGCCAGCGAGTCGCCAGTGTGTACTTCCTTGATGCGGAACACGCTTGGGCGGTTGGCAGTGCGGGTAGTATTTACTACTCCGCAAACGGTGGAAAAACGTGGGAACGTCAACTCGGTGAACAGGAACGCAACGACTTCCGTGAGGTGCTTTTCTACGATGACAAGAATGGCTGGATAGCGGGTAACGGTGGTGTGCTATTGGAAACCCAAGACGGTGGAGAAACATGGAAGAAACTCCGAACTCAAACGCGTCAACGCTTCATCGGTGTACACTTTGCGAGTATGGAACCGAAATGGGGCTGGGCAATGCAACGCGACGGGACTGTGCTCTACACCACAGATGGCAACATCTGGACGGCAGGAGATACGCCGGAACGTCCACCGTTTATGGAAGGCGATTCGCCGGGTAATTTTTCGCTAAACGACGTTGCTTTTGGTAAGTTCTCTGAAGGCTGGGCAGTGGGACAATTCGGGGACATTATCCACAATAAAGACGGCGGTCCTACATGGACCCTTCAACGGACGACTGCAAACGATAGGCTCACGAGTGTGGATATGAAATTCGCACCGCTCGGTTGGGCAGTCGGGCAAGGGGGTGTCACGCAGCGGACTATTAACGGCGGCCAATATTGGCGGATGCATGAAACGAAAACGAACTACGATCTCAACGCCGTTTCATTTATTACCAAGCGGAAAGGATGGGCAGCGGGTGAGGCAGGCATCGTCCTTAGAACAACCGATGGTGGCTTTACGTGGGAACCCATATTGACGGGTGTTCCCAAAGACCTTCACGGCATCGTTGCACTCTCCGAGCAGGAGGTCTATGCGGTCGGTGACGAGGGGACGATTGTCCGCTCAACCGACGGCGGTGAAACGTGGGAACAGGAACACACCGATATCGATAACAACCTGTATGTTATTACCCGTTCTAAGGGCGGTAAAGCCTTATGGGTCGTTGGACAGTGGGGTGTTGTACTCCGTCGGAAGTTAGAAACGCAGGAGAAGATATCAATGCGGTAGGTTCTGCCGTTTAGATGTGTATAGGCGGGTCGTTGGGCCCGCCTATGTCCTATGCGGACGCATTAGGAAAATTTGACGCGGTCGATAAGACATGCTATACTCTATGCAGAATGGACAAATTTAACTTCATTGACCTCTTTGCTGGCATCGGTGGGATTCGCATTCCATTTGAGAATTTGGGCGGAACATGTGTGTTTAGTTCCGAGTGGGATAAACACGCTCAGGAGACCTACGCACATAACTTCGGCGAAATACCTGCTGGTGACATTACCAAAGTTGACGAGGCAGATATCCCTGACCACAATGTTTTATTGGCGGGTTTTCCGTGTCAACCCTTCAGTATTATCGGAGATAAGCAAGGTTTTGAGGACACACGCGGCACGCTGTTTTTTGACATCGTTCGGATTTTGAAGCAGAAGCAACCGAGTGCGTTTCTCCTTGAAAATGTCAAACAGTTACTTACCCACGATAAAGGACAAACCTTCGCGGTTATACAAGAACAATTGGCACGATTGGGCTATATTACTTATCACAAAGTGTTGAATGCTCTGGATTTCGGATTACCGCAGAAACGGGAACGGATCTTTATTATAGGGTTTCGTGAACCGATAGCATTTGAGTTTCCGAAGCCTATCGGCGTGTACAAACCGCTTTCAGAGATATTAGAACCTGACGAAGATGTTGAACCCAATCTATTTGCGTCGGCGCGTATCCAAAAATCGCGACGTGAAAAGTGTAAAGGCACACCCTTTTTCCCATCCGTTTGGCATGAAAACAAGGGAGGCAACATTTCGGTTCTACCCTTTTCATGTGCGTTAAGAGCTGGTGCCTCCTATAACTATCTTTTGGTGAACGGCGTTCGACGACTTTCTGGTAGGGAAATGTTGCGTCTACAAGGCTTTCCTGAAAACTTCAAAATTGTAGGAAATATGATGCAGGTTAGAAAACAGACTGGAAATAGTGTGGCTATTCCTGTAGTTCACGCCATTGCAGAGAAAATGTTGCAGGCATTAGAGCAACGTAAACCGATGATACGACCTGAGGAACAATTGCTTCTTTTTGAAAACAGAATCAATGCCTATGCCTAATGGACAATAAAACAGCCAAAGACCATCTTGATACTGTTATCAGAAAAGCCAGAGTCCATTTCTACAAACCCATACAAATTGCGGAAATACTTCGTAGAGATAGAATCGAAAAAGATATTGACCTTGGCGATTTAGAAACTTATCGAACACCTTCAAGAAAATGGCGAGACGAAATTTCTCTCAGGTTTATTGGACGGATCTCTACATCAAGTGCAAGGTATCAAGATGACCTCTTTAACGCCAACGCCACCCCTCCAACAGTTTTATCGCAATTGGGGAAAATAAATAGAGACAGTAACGGTGTGGTTGAAACCTACATTTATACTGCTTTAAGAAATCGGCTCTCCCAAATGTCATCGGGTCTATCCATCGTCTTACAATCGGATAGCAACTCTTTTACACTAAGGAACTTCATAGATAGTTTTACACGGGATCCTGGACTCTCACGAAGTGTTGATAAGATCTTTGAGATTGTCGTTTATGCCTTATTTTCGACGCTACTGGAAGTCCTTGACGTTAAAATAGGCGTACGAATTGACAACATAAACAATACCGTTCTTAGCGAGTTTTCTGATTTCACAGAAAAGGTCCTGGGATTGTCCGATGACACGCCAGAACTATACCAAGCAGCAAAGGTTTATAGAGTAGGTGTTACCAACGCGGCAGACAGAGGTCTTGATATGTGGGCTAACTTTGGGGTAGCCATTCAGATAAAGCACATATCTCTAACACCTACAACAATCAAGGACATAAGTAGTACCATTTCAGCAGATCGGATAATTATCGTCTGCAAGGAATCTGAGAAAGATGTTCTTGTATCTGTTCTAAAACAATTTGGCAGTGCCAGTCGAATTCAGAGCGTGATAACCGAGGATGAACTTGAGGAGTGGTACGAGAAAGCCTTGCGCGGACAATCGTCTGAGTTAATTGGCGATAAGGTATTGCAAAAACTCGCAAACGAGATAAAAGTTGAGTTCCCATCAACTACCTCAGAATTTGATAATTTTTTCAAAGAACGTGGCTACGATCACTTATCACTTGTTGATTTTTGATAACCTCAGATT
>VXXH01000788.1 GCA_009835515.1 Candidatus Poribacteria bacterium | reverse complement strand
GATTTTCACTACGCTGAAGAGGTAACCCAAGACACGTTCCTTCGCGCATACCAAAACCTCTCGACACTCAAAAATCCTCACCAATTCGCTGGATGGCTGTATGTCATCGCAAACCGGCTTTGTATCAATTGGCTTCAAAAACAGAAATCTGCCATACAATCCTTAGAGGACACGCCCATGGAAGAAATCGAGGATGCCTCGTATACACATTATGAATCTGAACAACGTAAAACAGCAGCTAGCGAGCATCGCCTTGAACTCGCCAAAAAACTTCTCGCCAAACTTCCAGAGAGTGAGCAAACTGTTGCCACCCTCTATTACCTCGGTGAGATGACGACCAAAGAGATTGGTAGATTCCTGGGGGTGTCCGTGAACACGATTACGAGTCGGCTTCAGCGCGCACGAAAGCGATTACAAGACGATCAAGAACATCTTATCAAAGAGGTCCTCGGCGGCAGGCAGATACCAACGCGTTTAAGTGAGAGCATCAAGCGGCAAATCGCTGATATGAAACCTACACCTTCGCCAGCTGGAAAACCGTTGCTACCGTGGAGTGCCTTCGGCACAGCCGTGGTCGTGATTGTATTGATGCTCGGGGTCAGCAGCCGATATCTTAACCGTTTTCAGAGACCCTATAACTTTGAGGCGCGATCTGAACCTACGATTGAAATCATTGAGGCACCTGTTGTCTTTGATGTTGACTCGAAACCTGATGTGCGAAATCAGGTCGGACGCGCTGTGTCCTCAGACAAAAGCACAGGGGCAAGTTTGCAAACTTTTGAGAACGTTTCAACCTCTAATGCGCAAGACAATTCCGCTAAGTACTCCAACGCACAATGGATACAGGGGAATGCACCACCAGGGGGCCATGTCCGCAATATCTTCGCTGATCCTGCAGGCACCCTGTATGCTATTTCACCAACAGGGCTGTACAGATTTGCAGCAGGCGCGACTACATGGACACGCATCAACGCAAATATCCTGATTGACAAATCTTTCATGCCGATGGCAGCACATGAAGGCACCCTTTATATTGTCTCTGCTGATACGATGTTTACTTCAGACGATAGAGGCGAGACGTGGAATTCGATGAATTCTCGACCCAAAGGATATGCTATTGGGCTCATCATCCCGGATGTGGCACAGGCACCTATGACGATGTATCTTGCCCTTGAAGATAAAGGGATTTTCCGTTCTACAGATGGTGGCATAAAATGGGATCCCCTTACTGATGGACTGAGAAACGAAAGGATTTCTGCCATAGCGACTGTTGGAGAAATAGTATTTGTTGGCACGAACCGCGGCCTCTACCGTCTCGATTCAGATATTTGGAAAAAGTTGCCGGTGGGTGCGTCCCAAGCTGTCTATTCCTTAGCAGTCTTTAATAATAATCTTCATACTGAAACGGGGCCCGATCTATTGGGATTCACGCCAATAGAGGTAGGGCAAGCGGTACCGAAAAGCGAGTCACATTCAGTCAGGATTTTCCATTCGGCTGACTTGGGAGCGTCATGGACCGAAATAATGCATATAGATAAACCCGACTCGAAGGCGGATGCATCCGGGATAACGGTTTTAGCTGCCGGTGAAACGATCTTAGCCTTGGGAGCCACACAATCTCTTTCAACGGATGGTGGACATACGTGGACAGAGTTCGGCATTGAAACGGATATGCCCATGATTGACAGCCTTCCAGCCGTAGCAGTGAACGAGACGACATTTTACAAAGCTGGTGCATCGGGCATTCATCGCACAACTGATAGTGGTAAATCGTGGCACCTATTTATGGATGGAATAGTCGGAACAAGCACAAACAACCTGGTTGTCTTCAATAACAGATTATACGCGCACACCGGCTATGAAGTTTATCAATCAACAGATGAAGGCGGGACTTGGAAAAAACTTTCGATTGCCGGGGAGTTTGCTACGGAGGAGACTACGTCTGAACCCTTAAAACAGGACAGATTACGTGTCTATACTTCTTTCGATTCAAAGTTGATGGTTGACGGTAACATACTTTATTTCGTTTCGCCTGAAAGGCACATCTTGCGGATTTACCGTTTATCTGTAGATGGCAATATGCTCATTCCAGTTGAAAACTTTTCTACGTATTATGATCATGAATCGTTATCTCCTCTGCCTGAAAAAGAGGTAAAAATCAAAGCGATTGTCGTTAGTAATAATGTCCTCTATGCTGAACACAGACAAAGACTTTTCAAATGGAAATTAGGTGATCCCAAATGGATGGATACCGGATTGATAAACACAGATAAGCAATCTAACGCGGATATAAAAGATGGTTTCAAGGTAGCAGTTTCAGAAGCAACCGTTTACGTCGGTAAGCGAGATGGTCAACTGTTTCAATCGCTGGATAGCGGAAAAAACTGGAAAGACATTACGCTAAGTCTGCCCCTTCGCTTTACGCACTTCAACGATATCCTCTTTGTAGGTTCAACGATTTATGTCGCAACAGATGGAGGTGTCTTGGTTTCACAAACAGGCGAACACTGGCACGTGATAACTGATAACTTCGGAGAGCGTCCCATTATAAACAGATTTGCTATAGATGGTATAACAGTTTATGGTGCTGGTGATGCCGGGATCTACCGTTTAGATAACCGTGGCAAATGGAAGCAGATTTCTTCGGAAGTTTTAGGTGAAGTTATTTCTCTCGCCGTCATTAACAATCGACTCTATACTGCCATTAATGAACGAGGGATTTTTCATATTTCACTTGGTGAAGAATAGATAACATCTATTTTCCTTCAGACGCAATGAATGACTAAATCTGAAACTTTCATCAAATGCGTTCCGATGATATTTGGTCAGAGCGTTTCTGAAGAATATCGGAATCTCTACCAAGCGGGTGTTTTCGGTGCACAAGAATTAGAGGGTATTCGGCGTGCATCCCTCGCGACTGTAGGGGCGAGGTTACCTCGTCCTTACATAAAGGAGAAATGAACTGTGTCTAACACACAGAAATGGCAAATTCGACAGGCTTTACCGAGTGAAGTTGAGCATTTGAGCGGACTTGCATTCCGCTCTAAGTCATATTGGGGTTATTCCGATCAATTTATGCAGGCATGCCTTGAAGAACTTACGGTTGATGAAAATTATATTGAGAACAACCCTACTTTTGTGATTGAAGCTGCAGGAAACGCAGTAGGGTTCTATTCCTTAGGACGCATCTCTGCTGCCGAAGTAGAGTTGAGTTATCTATTCGTTGAGCCAAATTTTATCTAAAGTCTTGATTTTTCAAAACTCCATGCTTTAGCTTGGAGATGTAGAAAAATCCTAAGGGCGTGGGTCAAGAAACTGGGCTTGGGATGTAAAAACATCTTCAAGCCCGTTTTTATCGGTTGATAAAAGAGAAGAATCTCTTGGTCTCCATCAAGCGTGCGTGTCAAACAACAAAATGGCTTCAGGATGAAAAACCTTGGCGCAACCTGCTCGAAAACGTTGAGGTCTCTCATCAGGATCAGGTCTGGATGGGCGATATTACCTACGTCCGCCTCAAGCACCGCTTCATCTATGTCGCTCTGCTCATGGATGTCTTCACCCGCATGATTAGAGGGTGGAAACTCAGTCAACACTTGACGCAATCTCTGACGTTGGAACCCTTAGAGCAAGCTTTACACGACAGGGTTCCGGAGATTCATCACTCCGATCAAGGCGTGCAGTATCTTTCAAACGCTTATATCTCCACGCTCAGGCGTCATGGGTTCATATCTCATTGGTTCCCCCTTCTCAACAAGATACGAACCTAAAGTTGAAGCCTCACCGCTCCGCAGATACCTGATCCGCAATAATAGCGACGCCCCCCGCTAAGGTCAGGCAACCGAAAACAGCGCCCGCAGCGACTGACTTCGTTTGATACGCTCGCATCCGCGTCCGATAGGCATCGGCGTAGAATTCGACATACGCCGGCGATTTTCCGATCAATCTCTCAGGTGGCGGGTTCGAGGGACGGATAGCGTATTGCAGCAGCAGGCTGAAAGCACCCGCAGCACTCGTTGCAGCGGGCAAATAGAAAGGCGCGTCCTGCCCATTTCCAAGAGTCACGTCGGCAACGAATCCCGTCATCAAACCGCACATCGCTGCGGCGAAAGTCATACCCATGCCGGTGCCAAAATAAGTCAGCACCTCTGCATGGCGTTTGGCATCCGACTCCGCAGCCGCTTTTGCCTGCAGGTGTATCGGGCGCTGCGCCGCAAATGGCACAAGCACCTCAGGTTTAGCACCGCAGCCTGTCAGGGCAAGGCTCCACACAATCGACAAATACCCTAAACACTGTAAGTATTTCATAAGAACTCTCCTGCGTGCCGCGGAACGTTATCGGGCGATCAGCAGCGTCACCCGATGCGGTTCGGTGGCGGATGGATGATACATGAGCACGTCCTGCTTAGCGTCCCTGTTCAGAGCCGTCAGCCAGGTGTGCTGCTCGTCAAAAGGGGTGGCGACTGCTATCTTTTGCGGTTTCTTGGCGAATACGTCGGGACCTGGCACGCCCATGAAGACGTGCAGCTCTTTAGGGGCGTGCTGCACCAATAGATCCGCGCGTTTGTCGCCGTTCACATCTCCGATCAGCACCGCCGATAAGGCGGACATTTCGCCTGTTTTCTCGCTGGGATATAATCTGACTTTGCGGATAGCGTTCGGGTCATCAGGATAGCTGCCATCCGCCATGCGGTAGAACTCAATATCCAACAGCACGGAACCTGTCAGCACTCCGCGGACAAGCATGCGAGCCACCTCGAATGCACTCGGTTTAATAACGGCGGCGAACACCATCACGCTTTTGCCGCTGAGCCCGAAATCGTGCGGTGCCATCAGGTAGGGGATGCCGTCCAAGGGGAGCACCGTATCGGCATTCGGTGCGAAGGTCGTGCCGCCATGGGGTGTCGGTGTGCCAAAATACACCTCATAGCTGGCGTGCATGTGCCACAGACTCCCGCCTTTCAGTGAGAAAACCCCGAGATCGGCGACCCCGTCGCCATTCATATCTCTGAGTGCGTGTAGCACGCGCCCTGTCAGCACTCCGGCGGGTTGATGATCTCTACGCCGCCGTCGAATCCCATAGGGCGCTGCAAGCGAGGTGAGATCGTCGGAGCCGAACGGCACATCGGTTGTGAAAGTTGTGGCGACCGGATCAAACAGTCCATAGGCGTTCTGGTGGTGGACAACAAAGTGATCGGTATTCCAAAACACCAAGTCGTTGTATCCGGATCGGTTGTAGTCCACCTCGTGGATACGGCTCTGTTCCCAAGGATTATAGCGATAGCCTTTTACGTCGTAGAGTTTGTCTCTATCGGTGGCGGTGCCGAGCTTCACGGGCTCGGCGAACGCCCCGTTTGTCGTCTGAATAAACACCCAGAAACCGTCGGCATCGGGTACGACCAAGTCGTCGCGAGCATCACCGTTCACATCGTGCGTGATGTCTACGTGCGGTACAGCACGACTGGGCGGTGGGGTCAGGGAAGGCACCCTCACGAGCGTGTGTTCTGTTCTGGATTTGGGATCGAACCAGTTCAGGCGATCCACTTCGCACGTCAGCAATCGGTCGCGTCCGTTGATGTTGGCAACATCAACGCACAACACTTCGCGACGCAGCGGGGTGTCCAGTCTCCGCAGCCAGGTGCCGTTGTCAAACGCATAGATTCGCAAGTGACGGGTATCGCTCGCGTCAATACTCACCACGACGAGTTCGGCGAAATCGCCATCGAACAGAAAGCCTGTCAAAACGGTTTGGTGTTTCGCTGTACCTGTGACGATCTCGTGCTGCTCGAAAGTGAATTCGGCGGTAGCCGCTGACATCGAATCAATGTTGTCGCTAAGCATGCCTGCACATCCCGATAGAAAGACACTCGGTACCAGTAGCGAAAACAGGCTGGGCCGATAATATTTTCTTAACCTGGCGGTGGAAAAAAAGAGATTTTGGAAGAGGTTTCGCTTTTTCATTTTAGGCTCCTCTAGGATTTTCGATATATTCAGTGGCTGACGTCTGATACCCGCACAAACGTGTATCCCTCTCGTTTAAGGGCGGTGATGATCCGGTCTGTCGCCTCGACGGTTCCCAGACGTTTGGCGTTCCCATAGACACCTTTCCCGTCGTGTAGGACGATAATTGAACCCGGCTTCACCTTCTTCAACACTGTTTTCGTGATTCGGTCCGGATTCTGGGTTGTCCAATCCCAACTCCATACATTGCAGCTGACGTGTGCGCGCCTCTGTCTCGCAAGCACCCACGCCACCGGCAGAAACCTTGTTAGCACAGGTGCCCGAAACACAATCTCACCCTTCACACCGATCTGGCGAAGCAGGGCATCTGTCCGTTCAATTTCCCGCCGGACAGATGCGGCCGGCAGAAAACCTAAGACTGGATGGCTGTAGGAATGGTTACCGACCTGATGCCCTTCGGCGATCACGCGGCGGACGGTTTCAGGATACTGTTGCACCCGATTCCCGATCATAAAGAAGGTGGCTTTGACATTGTGTTTGGCGAGGACATCCAG
>VXXH01000461.1 GCA_009835515.1 Candidatus Poribacteria bacterium | reverse complement strand
GGGGATAAAGGGGTGTTTTTGCTGGGGTGTTTCTTGCGATCTGAATTCCCAATTCTGCCTACTGACAACTGAGCACTGATAACTGAAAACTAATAACCAATAAAGGAGAAAACTCATGTTTAATTCCGTTTTCCGCCGTATCTCACTCGGCGTTTTACTGCTGATGATAGGCACAATACCAGCACTCCTCGCGAGTGCAGAGATCAGTTGGGAGAAATCGCTTGAGAACGGTATAAAAGAAGCCGAGAAAACCGGCAAACCCATTATGCTCGATTTCTATACTGATACATGAGGGTTCTGTGATCGGCTGGATGCCGAAACATTTACGGATGATCGCATCATTGAGTTGTCCAAAAAGTTCATCCCGATTAAGGTTAACCCTGAAAATCAAGAACACCCTGAGAATATAGAAGCCGTTAGGCGGTATCAAGTTAGCGGATTCCCAACGATCGTCTTCGCAAGTTCAGATGGCGGTATGATAGCGAAGCAGGTAGGATTCATCTACCCGAACGACTTCGCACCCGTGATAGAAGCTGCATTGGAAAAAGAGCAAGCCTTCATGGAAAAACTCGCTGCACTCGATAAGACACCGGATGATGTCAAACTTAATTCTCAAGTCTCACTCACCTATCTCGAACGGATGCAGCTTGAAAAAGCACTCCCGTTCAGTAAGAAAGCGTTTGAACACGACCCGAAAAATAAAACAGGTCTTATACCAGACTTGCATAACCAACTCGGACTCGCTTACGCTGGAAAGGTTGAAGCGGCTATGGTTGGAGCACCTGAAGAAGCCGAGATGTACTTTGAAAAGGCAGTTTCGCACTTCAGAACTGTAATAGACGAGTACCCGAAGAGCGATGTCAAGGATCCCGCTCAGTATTATCTCGGTATAACGTACGCGATCAAAGGCGAGTTTGATGACGCAATCTCAGTGCTTGAGAAGTTAGTCCATCATACCAGCGATGCGAATATCAAACAGAACGCTGAAGCGATGTTGGAACGGGTGAAAGATTTGGCGGGTTCTAACTAACGATCTCCGATAGGTGCGGTTTTTCAATCGCACTACAATTCCATTAACGCCGTAATCTCCCTCGGGGTCAGAAATCGATACTGCCCCTGTGGGAGGTTACCTAATCGCAAATTGCCAATCCGAGTCCGCTGCAAACGGATTACCGGATACCCCACGGCTTTAAACATCAGGCGCACCTGCCGTTTCTTCCCCTCGTGAATGACTACCTCAAACTTCGTTGAGGTGCCATCTCTGCTTGTCTTCAAACGTTCAACTTTCGCTGGCGCCGTGGTTCCGCTCGGAATTTTGACACCTTCACGCAACCGTTGAACAGCGTCGTCGTTTGGCGCGCCCTTCACCCATGCCAGATAGGTTTTCTCGATCTCATGGCTCGGATGTAGCAACCGATAGGCAAAGTCCCCATCGTTTGTGAAAAGGAGCAGCCCCTCGGTCTCCAAATCTAAACGTCCAACAGGATAGATGCTATCAGGTAGGTCTGCGACGAGATTCATGACGGTAGGACGACCACGCTCATCGCTGCGTGTCGTTAAGTAGCCCGCAGGTTTGTTCAGCATCAGATAGATGTGTTCTGTCAGCGGTTCGACCCGTTTCCCTTCAAATTCAACCGTATCGGTCGCTACGTTAATCGGGTGTCCTGGAACCAAAACGGGTTCGCCGTTCACAGTAACCAGTCCGGCTTGGATACGCTTTTTCACCGCCCGTCGAGAGGCGATGCCTGAGGTAGCAATATACTTTTCAAGTCGCATGTTGGTTGATGGCTATTCCTCTATCTGCCATCCTTTTTCTGTAGCAATTCGCCGCAACTTTTGGTCCGGGTTAACGGCAACCGGATGTCCAAACAATTCTAACTTGTACGCGTCTGTGTGGTGATTCCCATACGCGTAAGAGTTACTTAGGTCGAGCCCGTGTTCAGTCGCGAGTTGCTGAGCAAGTTTCGCTTTGTTTTCCGCAAAAGGGTGCAACCCGACACGCTGACCCGTAAGTTTCCCATCAACCACCTCCAGTTCGTGTGCAACCATTAAATCGGTTTGGAACTGTTCGTGGAACGGTTGAACGAGGAACGACAACGACCCGGACATCAGAATAACCGTACGTCCATCGGCTTGATGTGCGTGTATCAAGTCGGAAATATGGGGCGCGATGCTCGGGTGGAGTGTATCAACAAAGCAGCGTCGCGCAATCTCATGGAGACGTTCCTGCGCCAAACCGCGGAGATAGATTTTGTTAGACTTCGCCACTGGCAGCGACTTTACTTTCAAAAAATTCGATGCCCATGCAAGCAGATTCGGTATTGGGATCTCACCGTGGCTCAGGAGATAGGACAAAAAAACTTGTTCTGAGGAGACGCGGATAATCGTGCCATCTAAATCGAAGATAGCGCATGTTTTAGATGTTGTCATGTTACCTGCTGCCCCAATGCGCGTCGATACGCTTTCACGGCAGCTTCCATGCCGATATAAAGCGCGTCTGCCATGAGATGGTGCCCGATAGAGACTTCAAGAAGCCCTGATAATTTCCGCATCAGTGGTAGGTTATCAAGGTTCAGGTCGTGTCCGGCGTTGACACCAAGCCCCAAATCTACCGCCTTCGCCGCTGCGGTTTCTAACAGCGCGAATTCACGTTCAATTTCCGCTTCCGTTTCTGCCATTGCGTAAGGGGCGGTATAGAGTTCGATTCTATCCGCCCCGGTGTCGCTTGTCCTCGCTATCTGTTCAATGTCTGTTCCGCTAAATAGGCTGACACGAATATCTGCATCTTTCAACGCTGCGATAATCGGTTTCAACATGTCCCCGTCTTTACGAATATCCCAGACGGTATGGCTTGTTACCTCGCCTGCCACAACGGGAACGAGGGTGCATTGTGTCGGTTTTGTGTGGCGTACCATTTCAATAAGGTCAGGTCTCGGGTCGCCTTCAATGTTATATTCAATAGTGGGTCTTTTTTCGGTATTGATTTCTTTTAGCCGTTCGGCGATGTCCGTAACATCTTTAGGTGTGATATGGCGTTGATCTTCACGCGGATGCACAGTGATACCTTGTGCGCCTGCAGCGACACAGGTATCAACAGCGGTGAGTACATCCGGAATATCACCACCGCGTGAGTTTCGTAATGTTGCGACTTTATTTACATTTACACTTAAGGCTGTCATTTTTTCTCCGTAAGGGTTGCGTGGGCGTCTCACGCTTTTTGGGTTACCATGTTCGCAAGGATACCGAGAATTTTGTTGCAAAGCGCGATCGGGTAAATTGTCAAATCAATGTGCAAGCACTTCGCCTCCAATTTGAGAAATAGCCAGTCTGTCCCTGAAGTAACGGTCCCATAAATGCAGGAAACATTATTTTTTTTTTCCGCATTAAAGCGTTTGGCTGCAAGCATCTCAGCGACACATTGTCCAAGCCTGCTGATCAAGTCTTCTTTTTTTGCCTCAACGAGCATGATGACGGGGCATCTAAAACAGTTTGCAGTGGCGATAAGCTGATCAAGAAATCACATACCCCTGTCAAACCGTTTTCGACATCGACGCTGAAGTCAATACCAGAAAAGAGACTAATGCGCTCCTCAAAATGTTCCCGGAGTTCAAACAGAACGTCGGCGACAATGAGTTCCGATCGGGCTTTCTCCGTTCCGATCGTGGCGGCTAACGGGACCTTTTTCGCCAGTTCCGCTGTGAAATGCGGGCGCGGTGTCACAGGCTCGCTTTCAGAAAAGAGACCGACAGATTCAACAGTTTCTAATTGAAACGTTGATAACACCGCTGCTAACGTAAAGTTACTATAAGCCATTTGTATCCTCCTTTCATGAATAGCAGTGTAGTTATTGAGGAAAATGTGACCTGTCCGCTCCTTTTAAGGGAAAATTCCCAGTTGCATGTAGGATTGCGCGATTTTATGGATGGCATTAATGAACGCTGCTGTTCGGCAATCCACGTCATCATTTTTGCTGCTGTGCTGCATGCGGGTCTCACGTAACTCCTGATAGGCTCTTATCATGGTATCCTGGAGCCCGGAGTTCACCAAATCTTCCTCATCGGCACCGTGTATTGACTGACGCTCATCATCCGAGAATTGATAGCCGGTCGCTTTTTCAACGGCGTGAAGCATCGCGTGCTGCGTGCTGTCTTCAAACCGTTTTCCGAGTCGTCCGAGTTGCACGTGTGAGAGATTCCGAAGCCACTCAAAATAGGAGACGGTGACACCACCGGCATTGAGGTAGGTATCCGGTATAATCATGATCCCGCGTTTTTGAAAAATTTCATCGGCGGCTGGGGTTGTGGGGCCGTTCGCCGCTTCAGCGATGATCGCGGCTTTAATCCGAGGCGCGTTCTCTGCCGTGAGTTGGTTCTCAAGCGCAGCCGGTACAAGAATATCGCAGGCTAACTCTAAACCGTCATTCGGGTGTTCAATAAGTTGGGTTCCCGGATACCCACAGATCGATCCCGTTTCTGCCCGATACATGGCGACTTTTTCGACGTCAAGTCCTTTCGGGTTATAGATACCACCGTTGCGCTCAATGAGCCCGATAACGCGGGCATCCGTCTCCATTAAAAACTTCGCTGCATGATACCCGACATTCCCAAAGCCTTGGACGACGACGCTTTTTCCGTGTAGACCGGGAGTCAATCCAAGTGGTTTCATATCCTCTTCGATACTACATACCTCTTCCAGCCCGTAGACAACCCCGCGCCCGGTAGCCCCTCTCCGACCATGAATCCCGTTTTGTTCAATCGGTTTGCCCGTGACGCACGCGATTGCATTCAGTTTATCGGGTGCCATTGTGATATAGGTGTCGAAAATCCACGCCATTTCTGTTTCGCTGGTCCCAAAGTCGGGTGCTGGCACGTCTACCCCGGGTCCGATGTAATTTTTCTGGATGAGCTCGTAGGTATAACGGCGGGTAATACGTTCCAGTTCGCTTTCCGAATACTGGCTCCTATCCAACTGGATACCGCCTTTCGCACCACCGAACGGAACATCAACAATCGCGCACTTGTAGGTCATTAACGCCGCAAGCGCGATGATTTCATCCTCGTTAACGAGGGTGCTGTAACGGATGCCACCTTTCGTCGGAAGTTTATGGTGGCTATGCTCGGCGCGCCAACCGTGAATCGTTTGAATAGTCCCATCGTCGCGTTTTATCGGAAACGTAAAGTGGCAGGAACTATTACAAATCTTTATCTGTTCTAACAATCCAGGCGGATAATCGGTAAACCGCGCGGCTTTGTCAAAATCCGTATTCACTTTCTGGAAAAACGAGGAATTTTCTGCCATAGTGTTCAACCCTAACGTAGGAGGGGCGAGGCACAGCACTCTCGCCCTACAATATAGCACTATAATCGCGAGGCACAAGCCGTTCGCCTGATAAAATCTACGCGATCACTGCCGGATAAATTTTTGGAGTCGCGCATCTGCTTGAACTTCACCGACGTATAGATCGCCGTGTGAATCCAACCAGATGCCGTGAGGGCACGCGAGAAACTCGCCGGGAACGGTACTACCGCGTTCACTGCCCCATTGCGAAATAACCTCACCGTCGAGGGTCATGATACTGACACGCTGCCCCAATTCAGCGATATAGACAAGATCGTCGTCGTCAATATAGATCGTGTCGGGTTGCAATAGGTCTCCCCACTCCTCAATGTACTCCCCATCAAGGGTAAAGAACTGGATACGATTGTTTTCGCGGTCAGCAACCATGAGCCTATTGCGCGGATCGACTCGGACACAATGCGGTAGGTCAAACTCACCGGGCCCTGTACCGGGCTGTCCCCACGATTTAATCAACTCGCCATCGGGTGAGTATTTATGAACGCGAGCGTTCCCATATCCATCGCTGATATACATTTCGCCATCGGGCCCGAGTGCTAAATCTGTCGGTTGGTTGAAAGGCTCTCCCTCTGCCCCGGGGGCGTCCGGCGTGCCGAGCGTCATCAGCAGTTCACCATTCGTAGTGAACTTGCGCATAACGTGTGTATCACGTTCCGTACAGTAGATATTATCATCGGCATCGATGAAAATCCCGTGTGCATCCTTGAGGATGTCGTCACCCCAAGCGTCAACAAAATTGCCGTCACGATCAAAGACCACCATCGGGTGCTCACTCCGACTATAAACATAGACACGGTCCTGTGAGTCAACCGCGACAGCGGGAATCCAACCGAATTCCCACCCTTCTGGGAGCGTCCACCAATTTTCTTGTACTGTGTACTGATGTGTTCCTTGTCCAAAAACCATAAATTTTCTCCCTACACGAAAAAGAATTGGCATCTATTTTAGCAGGTTTATCGCGATATCTCAAGGGAAATTTTCAGCCTTTCTTGACATTTTTTCGGACTAATATTACAATGCCGTAAAAACCTTCCAACAAGGAACATGTCAATATGGAAAACGAACACGCGAAAAAAAAACAGGTGTTGAGAAATTTTATGTGGGCAACGATGTTTCTACTCGTCTTGCTCTTCGCTGCTATGGGAATCCTGTTTTATAT
>VXXH01000434.1 GCA_009835515.1 Candidatus Poribacteria bacterium | reverse complement strand
CGATGGGAATGGGGGGTGCCTCACTCGGACTCGCTGATGATTTCACGGCGCTCTATTGGAATCCTGCGGGTATGGCACAGATTCAGAAGTTCGAGTTTTTTAGTAGCTTCTCACATAATAGGGCAAGGACGAATACCTATTTTACCGGTGATGAGACGACGGGAACGAGTCGATCACAGATGCGTCCGAACTCTATAGGGTTTGTCTATCCATTGGAGACAAAACAGGGTGGCTTGGCGGTCGGTTTTGGTTACAATCGTCCACAAAATTTCGATTATCAGACTGCGATTCAGGGCATTGATCCGGGTTCTGATACCTATTTCAGTGGATTTGCTGTTGACGAAAGCAATATAAACAGCGGTGGTATTGGGATTTGGAGTTTTGGCGCGAGTGTGTATGTCACAAAACGGGTGCTGGTCGGTGGTTCGTTGGATTTCTGGAACGGTAATAGCCTGCATGCGTTGGATACGGAAGCCACGGACATCCTAAACGTGGATAATCAGTGGTCGCGTTTCAGAGACAACGACGAGATTGACCGAGTGTATTCAGGTGTTGGTGGTAGGGTAGGACTCCTTGCGCATCTGACAGATACTATCAACCTTGGATTGACACTGGTCGCGCCTGTTGAGTTAGGCGTTGACGAGGTGTGGTATCAATCTACGGTAGATGTATTTGATGATGGCGAAAAGGCGACGGATTCCGTAAATGGTGAACAAACGTATGACATTGAGCGTCCCTTTGAAGTTGGTGCCGGGGTCGCTGTGAAATTGTTGAACAAGCGATTGATTTTGGCAGGTGATGTTCAACTTACGGATTGGACACAGACGCGTTACGATCCAGCGCCTGCAGATGACGTTCCAAAGAATAATTTTGAGAAATACTATGCGGTAACGCTTCAGGCACGGCTCGGCGTGGAGTATAGGATACCTGTAATTGACACCCACGTTCGTGTCGGTTATTTTCGGGATACGATTCCGTTCACAGAATTTGAGGTTGAAAACGCCCGTGACTTCTTAACGATGGGTGTGGGGAAAATTTTTGAAGACTCACTCAAGTGTGATGTTGGGTATATGCTTGGCAGCTGGCAGCGGAGTGGGTATGAATTGACAACAGAACGGCTTACACATAGAGTTTTCGTCTCTGCTGCGTATCGGTTTTAATTGGTTATCGGTTATCAGTTTTCGGTTAAAGAGGTTCTAATCACGATAACGTAACACTGATAGGACTTACGCCAAAAACACCCCTTATCAGGGGACTTTAAGAGGAAATACGTAAATTCTAACTGAGAGTGGTGCGTCGGATTTCTCTTGTTTAAACAGAAATGGGCGGAGTGGATAACTCCGCCCGTTTCTTTTATTGGATATGCGAATGAACCCCGTCAAACAAGTTGGATGTACCCCATCTGTGTACCGTCGCCTTTTCGGAGTTCGCCTCTGATGATACGTGTGTATCCACCGTTCCGGTCTTGGTAGCGGGGTGCGATGTCATCGAAGAGTTTGCGGAGGACAGCCTGCTTATCAAGTGTGGTAGGGTTCTCACCTCTGCTGGGTTTATAGTGCAAGTTTGTCCCGTAAAGCATTTTTGCGGCTTGGCGCCGTGCGTTCAGGTCCCCCTGTTTCGCGAGTGTGATTAATTTTTCAGCCACTCGGCGGAGTTCCTTGCATTTAGGGATCGTAGTCCGAATTTGCTCGTGTTCAAAGAGTGCAGTGGCTTGGTTGCGAAAAAGAGCCTTTCGATGGCTTGTCGTTCGTCCCAATTTCCTGCCGCGTTTTCTATGACGCATTTTTTCCTCCATATATACGTTGTTGTGAAGCGTTATGATTGTAAGGCAGGTTGCTCCAAATCATCTTCACCGATGTCTGCGTCGTCCATATCATCCGGGTCCATTCCGAGTTGAAGTCCCATGTTGGCGAGTTGTTCTTTGATTTCGTTGAGCGAAGTTCGCCCGAAATTCTTGTATTCCAACATATCCTTTTCCTCTTTTGCGACGAGTTCGCGTATGGTCTTAATGTTTGCGGTTTCGAGGCAGTTGCTGGCTCGGACAGAGAGTTCAAGTTCGGAGACAGGCTTGGCGAGGTATCGGTTTCGCCGTAGTTTTGCCTCGTCAATCTCAGGTTCCGGTTCAACGTAGTTTTCATCGAATTCTGTAAACAGTTCAAGTTGTTGTAGCAAGATACTCGCTGCGCGTGTAACAGCTTCCTTTGCTGTGATGGTTGCATCTGTCCAGACTTCGAGGTTAAGTTTATCAAAGTTTGTCATATCACCGACGCGCGTTTCTTCTACCCAGAAGTTGACTTTCTCAACGGGTGAAAATTTCGCGTCGACAGGGATTAACCCGATGTTTTGTCCCAGGGTTCTATGTTCTTCGGCGAGTGAGTATCCTCTACCTGTTTGGGCGTGGATTTCAATATCTAACCCCTCGCATTCGTCGAGTGTTGCGATGTGCTGGTCAGGGTTTATAATCTCAACGTGTGCGTTGGGACGGATGTCAGCAGCCGTGACTTCACCGGATCCTTCGGCTTTCAAAGTAAGTTCCATCGGATCATCTGTTGAGATGTTCAGTCGAACTTCTTTGAGGTTAAGAATAATCTGTACCACGTCTTCCAATACCCCGGGAATCGTGGCGTATTCGTGTTTTACCTGTTCGATTTGAACAGCAGTGATCGCTGCGCCTTTAATTGAGGAAAGAAGGACTCGGCGTAGTGAATTGCCGAGAGTTGTTCCAAATCCGCGCTCGAAAGGTTCAGCGGTATATTTTGCGTAGTCGGGCCGTAAGGATTCTGTGTCAGTTCTGAGCCGCTCCGGCATTTCTAGCTCGGACCTTATCATTGATTTCCTCCTATAGGATTAAACTGAACATTAGAACACATACGAACTAAGGGCACGGCTTTTTAAAATCGCGCCTTGCCACTTAATTCTATGTTGGTGTCATATTGTTGGACATCCCCTGATTCCCATGATTTTTTAATCATGGATCTCTCCACTGCTTGCTGCCTTTGTTGCAAGCAGGTATCCGCTTAACAGAGATCCGATTTTGACAACGGAAAAATCGGATCAGAAACCCAATAATTAAAAATATGTGCCTATCGGGAGTAAAGTTCAATGATGAGTTGTGTTTCAAGGTCCACGGCGATCTGTTCTACCACGGGTGCTCCCTGAACACGTCCTTCTGCTTTATCGGGGTCAATTTCGAGCCATTCAGGTGCCCCGCGTTGTTGCGAATATTCAAGTGCTTCCTGAATGATAGCGAGGTTTCGGCTCCGTTCACGTGGTGTGATAACATCACCGATCTGCACAATATAGGAAGGAATGTTAACACGCTTGCCGTTGATGGTGAAATGATTATGCTTCACGAGTTGACGTGCCTGATTTCGAGAAGTTGCGAACCCGAGTCGGTAAACGACATTGTCTAATCGGCGTTCAAGGAAGCTAATCAAATTCTCACCAGCAATACCTGACTGACGGGCAGCTTTGAAATAGTAATTCCGAAATTGTTTTTCAAAAACCCCATAGGTCCGTTTGACTTTCTGTTTCGCGCGTAGTTGTCGCCGGAAGTTGTCGCGCCCTCGGCGAGGCGGTGTTTGTCCGTGTTCTCCAGGCGGGTAGCTCCGGCGTTCAAAAGCACATTTGGGGCCGTTGCAACGCCGCCCTTTGAGAAAGAGTTTTTCGCCTTCCCGTCGGCATAATTTACAGACTGCATCTAAATATCTGCTCATTCGTTTTCCTCAATACCTCAAACCCGTCGTCTCTTAGGGGGACGACATCCATTGTGTGGGATCGGAGTCACGTCTTTCATCAAACTAATGTCGAGTCCAGCTGCGGCGAGTGCTCGTATAGAAGACTCTCTGCCGGATCCGGGGCCTTTGACTCTAACCTCCACGCGTTTCATGCCGTGATCCATTGCCCGGCGTGCGCATGCTTCTGCTGTCTGTTGTGCAGCAAAAGGCGTTGACTTCCGTGAACCCGTGAAAGTCATCCCAGCGTTCGCCCAGGCAACGGTGTTTCCGTTTAGGTCTGTGATCGTAATAATTGTATTATTGAAGGTAGCTTGGATATGTGCTATACCTTCGGGTACATTTTTGCGTTCTCTTCTTCTTCCACGCAAAGCGGTTCTCCTTTCGGTTAATAGTTGTCAGTTAACAGTTAGCAGTTACAAGAGGTTTTCGATAGTTCCAAAGTCTCTTAACCTTGACCAACAACTTAGAAGAAACACCCAAGCAAAAACACTACAGATACTTTTACTAAGGCGCGAGTTGTTGGTCAAAACTGAAAGATTTTTTCGGAGAAAAAGTCGTACTGAAAACTGTTAACTTCTTCTAACTGATGGCTTTTAACATTAGCCGCCCTTGCGTGCTGCCTCTTTGGCTTTTCTGCCGACAGAGATAGTTCTCGCTTTTCCCTTACGGGTCCGCGCATTTGTATTTGTGCGCTGCCCGCGGACAGGTAATTGCCGACGATGCCGTAAGCCTCGATAGCTGTTGATATCCATCAGTCGTTTAATATTCTGATCGATTTCGCGTCGCAAGTCCCCCTCAATTTTATAGTCTTGAATTTTGTCTCGGAGTTGACTAATCTCATTTTCGGCGAGCGTGTCAACTTTTTTACCCGGATCAATCTCAAGGTCGGTAACAATTCGCGATGCGGTGTAGCGACCAATGCCGTAAATTGCTGTTAGTGCGATGTCTATCCGTTTTTCTCGGGGTAAATCAACCCCAGCAATCCTTGCCATGTATATCCTCCTTTTTAGTAGTTATCAGTTATCAGTTAAGAGGTTTGGGAACCGATAACGTTCTTTGGTACCTGTTATACCCGGTTTGGGTAAGGATCGTTACCAGAAAACTTGGAACCCTCCGAAGTTAACGGATGATTGACAACAATAAAAGGGTTAGCCCTGTCGCTGTTTGTGCTTCGGATTTGAAGGACAAATCACTCGGACAACGCCTTTTCGCTTAATAATTTTACACTGGTTACACATTTTTTTAACAGAAGGTCTGACTTTCATAATATCCCTTTCAGACGAAAACACTTAACGCCGTCTGCCTTTAAGTTTCCGATCTTTTAGGAATCCTTCGTAGTGTCGGACGGTCAAATAGGATTCAATTTGTGACATTGTATCTAATACGACACCGACCACAATCAAAATAGAGGCGCCGTCCACCATACTACCGATTTGGAGATAACCTGTGATCATAATCGGAATGACAGCGATAGCGGCGAGAAAGATTGCGCCCGGTAGCGTGATCCGTGTGAGGGTCGTATTGATATAATCAGCGGTCTGTTTTCCGGCACGGATACCGGGGATGAAACCGCCATATTTCTGTAAATCCTCTGCCATTTGGATAGGGTTGATTTGGACGGCTGTGTAAAAATACGTGAAGCCGATGATTAACAACGCATAAAAGGTAAGCCACAAAGGTGTTCCGGTATCAATCAATGCTTGCGCGCCTGTTACCCATCCCCAGTCTCGTGGGAGAAAGCCGAGAGCTGTTGGCGGGAACTGAATAAGTGTAATCGCAAAGATGATAGGAATCATGCCAGCGGCGTTAACTCTCAGGGGCAGATGCGTTGATTGCCCGCCAATCACCCTACGTCCGCGAATCTGTCTACCGTATTGGACAGGTATCTTACGGACGGAAAGCGTGATGAAGACGGTTCCCATTACGGCTATAACAATGAGTCCGACGAGCAGCACGAGTTGTAGAATTCCGAATTCTGGTCTTGTCACTAAATTGTTTAAAACCGTCGTAACGCCACCAGGTAAACCCGCAATAATCCCAACCGTAATGATTAGCGAGATACCTTGCCCAATACCGCGCTCCGTGATTTGCTCACCGAGCCACATAACGAAGGAGGTACCTGCTGTGAGCGTCAAGACTACAAGGAAATGCCACCATAAGTTAGGATCTCTAACGATCTCACCCGCTTGTCCGGTAATGTTCTCTGGATTCCGCAAAACGATACTGATTGTTATACCTTGAATGATACTGAGTAGAACAGTCCCGTATCGCGTGTACTGCGTCATTTTCTTTCTGCCATCGGGTTCTTTGGAGAGTTTTTCCAAAGACGGCACGATGACACCGAGAAGCTGCATAATGATTGAGGCACTAATATAGGGTTGTATACCGAGTGCGAAAATCGTCATTTGACTAAATGCGCCCCCGGAAAACAGGTCGATGAACCCAATGACATTGCCCCCACGCTCCATGAGTTGTTGAAAAAACGCCTCAAGTGCTACGTCATCAATACCGGGAAGCGTAATGTGCGCGCCAAGGCGGTAAACAATCAAGAGCAACCCTGTAAAAATGATACGTTTCCGCAGTTCAGGGATTTTAAAAGCGTTTTGGAATGCCTTAATCACTTATTTTTTTCCTCCTCGCCTGCACGCTTTCAAGCAGCGTTGTCGGGATTAGCGTGCAGTCCGAGCACTTCGGCTGTACCGCCTTTGGATTCAATTTTTTCGATCGCTGATTTTGAGAAACGGTGCGCTTGGACTTTCAACTGTTTTTCGAGTTCGCCATCGCCAAGTATCTTTATC
>VXXH01000681.1 GCA_009835515.1 Candidatus Poribacteria bacterium | reverse complement strand
ACTGAGGAGCAGTTTTGGGAGCAACACATTAATGTCAGAGCATCCGCCGCCTCCTTACAGGCGGTACTTGTTGATATGGTGTGTAGTTTGTTAACTTGTAATGAATTTGTGATGAATCATTAATATGACGACTCTGTTTAAATAGAGTCGGATTGTATCCATTGTTTTATAGGTAAGTTTCATGTTACGTCCCTTTTTTGCGATTTTACTTGCGCTCAGCTGCGTGGTCTCCGTTGACACCACACAGGAGGAAATTATGCATAACCAAGGTGCCGCCGAGGTAAACGACAAGGCATTGATTGTGGATATGGTACGTGCAGCGGGCAGCCATTCCGGTGTCAATGTAAACCCACTGTCGGATAGTCAGGAAAAATCCCAATCCACCCAGATAGATGAAGTGATTAAGAAATGGATTGATGAAAATGGAGAATCAATCGTTGGTACTCGCGGCGGTCCCTTTGTCCCCACAGACCAGTATGTAACCACCTATCATGATAACAAAATCTATGTGCATGTGCTTTCTTGGGGTGAAAAAAACAATATCATCCTTCCAGCAATTACTGATCGGGTCGTGAAGAACGCTTGGATTCTGGGAAATCCTGCGGCAGATGGCACTTCGTGGGGAATCGTACGACAGCATCCATGGGGGCTTTTGATTGTAGTCCCGGAAGACTATCAAAATGGCGTTGATGACATTATCGTTCTTGATATTGAAGGAGATCCCGCTACACTTAAAAAGCCGAGATTGGTTGAGGCGGATCCTTCGTCGGTTATCTATCTTTTTGGAGAAAGTGCCAAAGTAGATGGCGGTCTTACGCACTTGCAAGCACAAGACTGGATCGAGGGTTGGGATAAGTCATCCGCTTCGATTTTATGGAAGGTGAGTCTCTCAATGCCATCTGATTACGAAT
The DNA here is from genome assembly GCA_009835515.1 of Candidatus Poribacteria bacterium. Classification (GTDB taxonomy): domain Bacteria; phylum Poribacteria; class WGA-4E; order WGA-4E; family WGA-3G; genus WGA-3G. The sequence continues at coordinate 5,641 of VXXH01000681.1, read as the reverse complement.
TTGCGGCAACCTATACTGCGGATGCCGATGCGATAGGCGCGAAGTTCGAGATTGTTGCAGGACAAAACAGAATCACTGAGACAGTCCGCCAAACGACGGGGTGGGCAGGGGATTCGCAGAACTTTGAAAGGATACCATTTTCAGAGACATTGCGTATTCCCGAAGGTGAAAGCACAATTACGCTACGTCTCATCGGAGAGGCAAAATCCAAGGCAAACGTGAAAATCCATTCGCTTGAACTGATTTCGCCACTCACTGAAAAATCGATGATTGCTTCAAGAGAAAAGGCGCGGAAGATGCGTTCGAGTACCGATTGGTTCGTCGAGGCGAAATACGGTGTGATGTTCCATTGGTCAACAACGACGCAGCCGTTGCGTGGTCCGCAAAAACCTTATCCAGAGGCAGTAAACGCTTTTGACCTCGATGCGTTTTCGGATATGGTGCGCGAGACCGGTGCTGGCTATGTTATTTTTACCGCTGTCCACGGAATTATGCATTTTCCTGCTCCCTTAAAATCGGTAGAAGCGGTTATGGCCGGACGCACCTGCAAACGCGATCTAATTAGAGAGATGGCTGAGAAGCTGCAAGAACGTGGTATTCCGCTTATACTCTACTTTCATCACGGCGTTGGAGATCTTGAATGGGTGAAAGCTGCTGGGTTTTTAAGTCCAGACAAGTCGGAATTCTTCAAAATCGAACGCGACATTCTTACCGAGATTGGACACCGATACGGCAAAAAGATTGCGGGGTACTGGTTCGACGATCGGTATCCCCTCCAACCGTTTGAAGAACTGTATGAGGCGACCAAAGTTGGCAATCCTGACCGCATCGTCGCTTGGAACAGCTGGATTCTCCCCAAAACGACTGAATTTCAAGAGTACTACGGTGGTGAGTTTGGTGGTGCTTTCGTAACGCCACCGGCAAGTTTCTTTGCCGAAAATGGCAGCGCAAGCGGATTACAACCGCACGGTATGATCTTTCTTGACGACCCTTGGCAGCATGGCTATCCAGATACCGATATTGCCCCGCCCTTATTTACGACGCAGCAGATTGTCGATTATGTGCAGATGTGTATTACCCGAAAGCTTGTAATTACAATGAATATGGGGATCACTCAAGATGGAAATGTCTCACCTGCGACACTCGAACAGATGAGAACCTTGCGACGAACAATCCGAGGGGAATAGTTTTCAGTCCTCAGTTAAGAGTCCGTTGAGAACTACTGACAGTGTTCGTAATTTCAGGACGCATTGGAGATTAAATGATGAAGCGTATACAGCACTCAAACTTAGCAATACCTATCTTTAGTTTCATATTTGTCCTGATGTCTGCGTCCCCTGTTATCTCTGTGGATTCCAAAACTGAGGTTGACTTTGAAACTCAGGTTTTGTCTATCCTTCAGAATCGTTGCTTTGGTTGCCATAGTGCGCCAACAGTAGAGGCTAATGGGAACGCTACAAAACCGAAGGGTGGTGTTCAACTGGACAGCGTAAAAGACATTGAGATGAGCCTGCACGGAGAGGTTATTGTCGCTGGCGAACCTGCGGATTCCCTGCTCTACCAGCGTATCACCTTACCCGAAGGGGATACCGGTATCATGCCTCCACAGGAAGAAGGCGCGCCCTTGACCAAGCAGGAAACTGACCTTATCCGAAAGTGGATTGAGCAGGGAGCGGACTATGGTAACTGGAAGGGAAATCAATCGGAGTCCAAGCCATCGATAACTGACACCAATCCGCACCAATCTCCCGTTATGCCCCCGATTACGTCTCTCGCGTTTTCACCGGATGGAAAATCAGTTGTTGCCTGTTCCCAAGCGGGATTACACGTTTATGATTTTCCTACACTCAGTCTACAGCAGACAATTGAGGTATCAGCCCATAATATACACGATCTGGCGTTTTCGCCTGATGGGGATCAATTGGCTGTTGGCGGTGGGAACCCGGCAACCGCAGGCATTATAGAGATTTTTTCCTGGCCAGAAGGCAAATCGCTCCGTATGCTTAGAGCGCATCGCGATTCCGTCATGGCTGTCGCTTGGCAGAATGCGTCGTCTCTCGCATCGGCAAGTCTGGACCGGCGCATCATCCTTTGGGACTTGCATACTGGTACCCCTATCCAGCAGCTGGAGGGCCATTCAAAAGGGGTGTCCTCCCTGTGTTTCCTGAAGAATAAAGCGATACTCGTGAGCACGGGGATAGATCAGAGTGTCCGAGTTTGGGATTTAGCATCTGGTGAGTTGATTCGCAGTATGAACAACCACACGCTACCTGTACACGACTTGGCACTGCGTCCTGATGCGTCGAGACTTCCGATGATTGTCTCCGCAGGCGACGACCGGACCGTCCGATTTTGGCAGCCGACGATCGGACGCATGGTTAAGTTCGCACGACTCAAGGAAGCACCCCTAAATGTGGCATGGCTAAACAGTGGCTCAAGGATTGTCGCCGCTTGTGCCGATGGTGCTATCCGTCTCGTTGATCCAGATTCAGTGGAAGTTACAGGTGAGATTCACGCGCTAAACGGTTGGGCTTACTCGCTGGCTGTTCATCCAACGGATGGTAGTATTGTCGTTGGTGGACCGAACGCACAGATCCGGCGGATTGTACCTAAGTAACCGAAACCGTATTGCTTACCGTTTGGGTTTTCAGTACCACATCGGGGCATCCCCTTTCTTGTGGGAGGGAACCTTGTAAGCCCGATTTATTTTATTCCGTCATGTCATTTCAACGACGGTGCCCAATCCTTTTGTTTCCGCTTCTGCAAGCACTGCTGCCGCAGCGACTGCGTCCTGCGCCGCCACGCCTACAGATTTGAAAAAAGTGATTTCGGTATCTGATTGCCGTCCCTGTTTGTCGCCGTTGACGATCTCGCCGATTTCGGCAGAACCGAGAACGAGTTCATTTTTAACAATATTCGGAGTCTCGTTCTCGGTTCTAATTTCAGCATTCGGAATAATCAGATCCCCCGCTTCCTCTAAGCACGCTTCCCGCGAGTCCACCACGATTCGGTGTGCCCGTCTGATTGTCGTCGTATCGACTTCCCGTTTTTCTGGTACAAACGTGCCAACGGCTGTGATGTGCGTGCCGGGTTGTAAGGCGTTTCCATCAAAAAGCGGGGTTGCTGATGTCGTCGCACACACAACAATATCAGTGTCTTCCACCACGGCTTGTGGCGTAGATACAAGATTGACTTCGGGGGCATCCGTCCACTCTGAAATCTCAGTGGCAAACTGTTCTGCAGAAGCGTGTGTCCGACTGATGAGATTCACTCGCGTTATCTCCCGAACCGCCATAACTGCCTGTAACTGTGCCCTTGCCTGTACACCCGCGCCGAAGAGTCCAACCGTTTTTGCGTCCTTGCGGGCAAGTAGGTCTGCTGCCACGCCACCACCGGCACCGGTTCGGATGGCAGTCAGACTGGTGCCGTCCATGAACGCTTTTGGAGATCCTGTCGCCGGGTCAAGGACTAAAACTGTCGCGGTGATACGAGGTAAGTCAATATTTGGGTTATCGTCATAGACAGAGACAACTTTGATACCGAACTCACTGCGCTCTGGGAGATAGGCAGGCATTACGAGTGTAACGCCTTTGTCGGTAGAGATGTGTTGTCGTGGCGGCGCGACCGCCTTGCCTGCTGAAAGTTGGCCGTAAGCGTGACGCATCGCGCCAATCGCTTTCGGCATGGGTAAGGCTGCTCGGACATCGGACGCGGAGAGAATTCTGATAGGCATACGACTATTCCACCTGCACAGCCGGTTCGCTTAACACATCCATATCCGGTGTGATTCCCAAGCCGGGTTGCGTTGCGGCTGCCATTCTGCCATTGACCCGTTGCGGTGCCCCTTCTGCCGTGCTGACAGTGACATAACTGTTAAAATCTGTTGCGGTGAAAAGGAATTCTGTGGGTGTACTATGGGCAAGGTGTGCAATCGCGGCGGTTGTAATGTCGCCACCCCAACTATCTTCAATCGTCATCGCCACGCCGAGTTCAACGCAAAGGTCTCTGGCGAGCTTCGCTTTCGTCAATCCACCGAATTTGCTGATCTTAATATTGACGACATCCATCGCACGGTCAGTATGACCGCGTAACAGCGCATGGATGCTGTCAACCGTCTCGTCGAGAACAAAGGGGTGATCTGTCCGCTGACGGATGGCGAGGCATTCTTCGTAGGAGAGACAGGGTTGTTCGATGTAGACATCCACATCGCGCACACCGCGGACAACGCGGACGGCTTGGTGCATGAGCCAACCCGTATTCGCATCCGCAATAAGTACATCTCCGGGTTCCATCAATTCGGCAACGGCGCGGATACGTTCAATATCGGTGTTTGGATCGCCACCGACTTTCAACTGGAATTTACGGTATCCTTCCGCACGATAAGTAGCAACCTTCGCTGCCATCTCGTCGGGGGATTGTTGGGAGATTGCACGATAGAGCATGAAATCTTCCCCATACCTTCCACCAAGGAGCGTGCAGACGGATTGGTTTGAAACCTTGCCGAGAATATCCCAACACGCGATGTCGATTGCGGATTTCACGTATGGATGACCTTTGAGCGCGATATCCATGCGTTGATTCAGTGGAAGTAGTTGCGTTGGGTCTTCACCGATGAGGTGCGGTGCGAGTTCAGCGATACCGGTCCGGGTACCTGTCGCATAAGCAGGAAGATAGAACGGTCCCAGTGGGCAGACTTCACCGTAACCAGTAATGCCTTCATCCGTTTCAACTGAGACGATGGTGCTGTCAAAGACGGATACGGATTTGCCGCCCGACCAATTGTAGCTGCCTTCATACAACGGAAGGTCCACTTGATAAACGTTGATACTGCGAATTTTCACATAGACTCCAAAAGCAAATGACAAAATTATCAAGAACATCTCATAACTATAGGTGTGTAAATCTTTTGTCAAAACCCACTGACCACTATGCTAATAACGCGTAAATTATACTGAATATCCCGTCCATTCGACTATTGTAAAATAAAATTTCTGTTTTCATCAAACGCAGGAATTGCTCGGGCATCTAATCCAAAAGCGGCATACACGTCTTTGACTAAACCGTAAGCTACATGGTCAGGGATAAAATTGTTGCGAGCCCACCGTTCAGAATGAATGGGAGTCGCCCCTTCGTACACACCTCTCTCATTCAAGAATTCACCAAATGTAGGATAGGTAGGTGCTCCCTCTGGCAACGCATACCCTGTGATATTATGGTAGTTCTGTTGTATGAATACGTCAGATTCAATACCAGACTCATCGTATATTGACTTCACTAATCGCATGAATGAGACAGGAAACTCAATCACTACATAAGGATACAACCATTTTACAGAATTAGGAATTGCGAATTGTGGGGAACCCCACCCTCTTTGGAACTGGACATTAATAGGACATCGGACTTCAAAATATCCATCCTTTAGTAAGGTAATTTGCCCTCCAGTTATATTGTGTCCGCTTATACTCTCTTTCGATTGATGCACCTCCGGTTTCAATAGTCCTGTAACACCAAAACCAGCCCAACGTTTATTCGGTGGATTATACAAAATATCGTGTATACGTTGACCCTCAGTAGATACGGCGTTCTGATTGGATTCATTCGGTGCCGCGAAGATACGATAATACGGTTGGTCGGATATAGC
>VXXH01000509.1 GCA_009835515.1 Candidatus Poribacteria bacterium | reverse complement strand
TTCCGAAGTCGTCTTGATAAGAAAGATGGAGAACAACTCCGAGATCAAATCGAACACAACTGGCATAGCACATCCGACAAGGATAACAATCCGGGGCCGTGGTATGCCATGCTGCAGGAAAGCAAAACGGATAAAATAGGCTATGAAACGCTGCTTTTTGATTTGATTGAGGCTTACGATTTTATCCCTGACCCTGAAATACAAAACGAGGAAGACAATAGTGACGAATCCAACGACTGAAAAACAGTGGCGGATTACAGCAACAATTGATACCGCGCTTTGCATTGGTGATAGCGGTGCCGGTGAAACTGGGGCCGACAAGTCAACAGTTAAAACCAGTGATGGACAATTATACATCCCGGCTTCAACGCTCAAAGGTATCTGGCGACATGCATGTGAGGTAATTGCACGAAGTCATCCACACTTTGTTTGCAACAGCCCGCGTGCTGAGAATATGTGTCCTCGCCCAGAGGAGGAACTTGAAAAAGAAAACACTGAAGCAATGCAGAACAACCACTGCATCATTTGTCAGATTTTCGGTTCACCTTCATCGGAATCAAGGATATTTATTAGCGATCTCACATTGGATAAAGATTTGGGAGCAGAAACAACAGCAATCCGAAGCGGTGTAACCATCAATCGCAGTCGTAGAGTCGCAGAAGATCAACGGCTCTATTTCACCGAAACAAGCCACCCCAACGCTAAATTTGAATTTTCTGGTGATGTCACAATCGGCAAGGACATCACAGACGAACAGATTAAACTCCTATCCGCTGGGCTTAAATACATTCACGCAATCGGATCCGGCAAAACGCGTGGACTCGGGTGGATAAGCATTACGAAAGAAAATATTACACCTGAAACGCAGAGTATAGAACCCGAAGCATCTGTAGGAGCAATCTCCGAATCACAACCTACACCAGAGGATTTCACTGAGTTATCCATTAAGGTTACATTGGAATCCCCGATTCTCACGGGCGGACGTAAACCATCAGGGCAAGCCGTTGAGGCGGTCAATTACATTCGCGGCGGATTGATACGCGGCGCAGTGGCAAACACATTGCTGGCGGATCTAAAAAATAGAGAACCGGATGGCGATTTTGAACAACTGTTCCTTGGCGATAATGCCGGAATCTTTCGGAACTGCACACCGGGTACAAAGATATTACCAGCAACGGCTGTAGGATGTAAGGATGTCTCTGGGTTTCTGGCAGATGGAAAACACGGTATCTTTGACACGCTCCTTGAAAGAATCGTCTCCGAAAAAGCAAATTGGATGTATCAACCGAATTGTCCAAAGTGTAGTGGACGTGTAGAATCACAAAGCGGATTCTATACAGCTGCAAAGGCTTCTTACAAGGAAAGACATCTCAACACACGATTGCTCACACGTGTTGCCATCAACCGACAACGAAAAGTTGCTGAAGATGAACTGCTTTATCACCTCACTGCAATTGACCCCGTATTTGTGAAAAGGGAAGAAGTGAATTCAGAAGATAAAATAAAAAGCGAGAAAGTGATTTTACATGGTTCTGCGCGAATTCCATCCGGTCTCGCGGAAAAAGTTGCACAGACTCTACGGGAGAAGGTTAAGCGGTTGGGAGGTGGAAGTTCACGCGGGCTTGGAAAAGTTTGCATCGCAGTGGATAAACAGCAGCCCTCTGATACACTGTCAAAACGGATTAAGGTTTTCAACGAAGGGCTGCAAGCAGTGTGGCAGGCTTATACTGACTTACCAAATACCGAAATAGATCCGTTTGAAGGCACTTATTTTTGTGTAAACTTGCAATCCGATGCGGTTCTGACTACGGAGGATGGTTGGCAACGGAATATGGTTCTCATCGCACCGATGCTTCAGGAAATGGCAGGAGGCACGACTGATGTGACACTCGTCCGAAGTTTCGCAAGTTACGATTATGTGGGCGGATGGAACGCTGCATGGGGACTGCCGAAAGAGACAGACCTTGTGACCAAAATGGGAAGTGTTTTTGTGTTCCACACACACGACTTTGACACGTGGCTGCCTAAACTGCAAACATTCGAAAATATTGGCATTGGCAATCGACGCGATGAGGGATTCGGGCAAATCTTAATCTGTGACCCATTCCATCTTCAAACGCGAGGAAAAATTAAATCAAAAAACAAGGAGGAATCAGAATGAGCCAAACAGAGAAAGATATTGATCAGCAGACGAATTTAAAGATGGAAAAGGCAATTCGCTCACAAATGGAGACGCTCATTCCGGAAATGCAGAAGATGGCGGACAATTATAATATCGCAGGGGATAAGTCGCCCTACCGTAATGTTCTGAATGTTGCCGTTGATCCAGCAAGTGATGTTGAAGTTACAAAGAATTTTATTTTGTATCAACTCGGGAGAGACCAGAGGTCACCATGGCGGAACACAGATAATGAAGGCAAAAAGCTTGGTTTAGCTTTGGTTGATGCCATTAAGAAATTAGATAGCAATGCGAAACTGGTTGTTAAAAATATCGGTAGGAATCCAGAAACAGATAAAGAATTGGTCCAGCAGGCACATCGCCGATTGATGCAACTTTACCTGGGTAACCTTGTACGGTATCAAGTTTACCTGACTTTTAAAGCATCATAAGGAGGATCACAATGTTTGATAAATTCCAATCTCGACTCAATCTGACAGGTGAGGTCAAAACGCTGACAGCAATTCGCATCGGTGCGGGCCGCTCTACTTCACCAATCAGTTCCGACCTGCCCGTCGTTCGTGATGCAGAGGGTTCTCCTTATATCCCCGGCTCAAGTTTCAAAGGTGTACTACGGTCTTATGTGGAGAGCATACTTCGTAGCATAGCAAGCCATAGGCGTATCGTCTGCAATCCAACCGATAATGCCGAACAGTGCATCACAAGGGAAGAGATGAAGCTGCTACGAGAAAAACGCAACGACCAGTTAATTTTAGAGAAAACATGCTGGGTCTGTCAAATCTTCGGCTCGTTGTGGTATGCCTCTAAGTTGCAAATCCGTGATTTACATGTGCAACCGAATATCTGGTTCGACCAATATCAGCAACGCGACGGGGTTGCAATTGACCGAGACACAGAAACAGCCTCAGATGGTAAACTCTACGACTATGAAGTCGTGCCAGCAGGCGTGGTATTTGATTTTCACGCCATCGTTGACAACGCGGAAGATTGGCAGCTCGGCATGCTTTATCTCGGTCTCTCCGCTTTTGAGAAAGGTGAATTGACTATCGGTGGCGGGAGTAGCCGCGGGTTAGGGGGAATTAAGTTGTTGCTCAATTCCGCATCATACATTGATAAGCATCACATCATACCATACCTGACCGATGATGATTATGAGGATAAAGATGCCGACTGGGAACCTTGGGTAAAGGCGTTCCGAACCAAGATTAATCAACAATTGGAGGCGAACTAATGCACAAACGGATGGTCAACCAAGCCATTATTGAATTAACCATCTCTCCCATCGGTCCCCTGCTCATCAAAGCAAGCGACCAAGGGGCAGACCCAACCAAGCCGGATATGGAGTTCGTTGAAACCTACCATGAAGGTGATAGAAGTGTTTATCTTCCGGGTTCCTCGTTGAAAGGCGCGATTCGGGCACACTGTGAGCGTATTGTGCGGACACTTGGGGGGAATGTCACTGCATGTGATCCGTTGAAAACTACCTCGTCATGTAGAAATTTGGACGAAGAAAATGGTGCTACACTTTACAAAAATACCTGCACGGTTTGCCAAATCTTTGGCAGCACAGACATCTCAGCACACGCCCGCATTGCCGATGCATATCCTATAAACCCTAAAGATATTCGGCGTGAAGAGCGAAATGGTGTTGCAATTGACCGAGTCTACGGTTCCGTCGCTCACGGGCCATTCAATTTCGAGGTTATCACAGCAGGTGCGTTTAAAACGACAATTCGTGTAAAGAACTTCACAACGGTGCAACTTGCACTTATTGCACTCGCTATCCGTGATTTTGACGAACAGCGTGTCGGCATCGGTTTCGCAAAATCCCGCGGTTTAGGGCAGGTGAACATGAAGGTCAATCGGGTCGCAATCCATTATCCGACAGCAGTTGTTGAAGATAATCAAGTGCGTCCGATAGGGAATCAAACCGATCCATTCAGTGACAATGCCGTTATTGGAGCTGGACAACTTGTCAATGACGCCGAGGTTTACGGGTTTCCTAATCCTGATTCTATAAATGTGAACGTCCGAGCACAACCCGATGACTACGGATTCGGTGCTACACTATCTTTTGAGGAATCGAACGACATCACCGCACTGTGGCGCGAATGTGTTGGTTCATGGCGAAACATGATTGAAGGGGAACAGTAAAGTGGGAAAAGCAATTGTTGCAACTAGGAAAGTGTCTGATATAGCAGCACTGACAGACCTATTGACAAGCCTACAATTCGGTGAAACGTCTTACTATTTGCTACAACGCCCCAATAAAATCATTGATTGGAAAAAAGGCGTTCCTGATACAGCGAAAATAGAAAAATATATACACGGCAGGTTGTTTGACAAAAAACGTGAAATCCGTTGGCAAAAAACTACGGAAGGTTATACGTTACTCTGGCTATCTGAAGAATCCCTACCGGAAGGATTTACCGAACAAGGTAAATGGGAAACAACTCCGCCGCAGAAAGTTTTCCTACTTGGCGGGGGTGAAACAAAACCTTGGCGAGATACTCGAATCCCTCGAGAACTTGACTACCCAATGGATGATTGGTGTGAGTTTCCAAAGATTGGGATCATTCAGTATAGGGACCTTAAGTCGCAGACCATCCGATTCACGCGATATACTGAATTTATTGATAGATAAGGAGTGTGGAACATGGGACAATATCAACGCAGTGGACAGAGCAGAAATCAAGAGCAAGCCGCACCAAAACCTTTTGCATACATACCACTTCCCAAACGCATTGATAAAAAACATCCAACGGGACATGACCAATACCACGCTGATCACATATCAGGTCAGATTCATGGAATGATTGAAGCACTGTCACCAATCCATATCGGTAGTGGCATCATAGACATCGGTCAAGATGTGGAACTCATCAAAACAGCAGTTCGGACTGGCGGAAATATTGTGATTCCCGGTAGTTCGCTTAAGGGCGCGATTCGGAGTGTCGTTGAGGCGATTTCTGGGAGCTGCGTTAGCAAAGTTTCATATCAGGTTCGTAGAGCGGTTCCAAGAGCTTTTTCTGAATGCCGTCAAAAAAACAGGTTATGTGTGGCGTGCAGAATGTTTGGCGCGATGGGATTTCAAGGGAATATTGCGATACAGGATGCCCCACACATTGAAGGAGAAATCGGCACAGAGTTTGTCCCCGAACTTTATGCGCCAGGCCGTTATCAACGCAGAATACGGGATATTCCAGGACGTAAATTTTACATGCACGGAGAGGTGGCTTCCGGCGAAACTCCTGTAGAAGCGTGTAAAAAAGGTTCAAAATTTCGTTTTGTTATCGAAATAGATAATCTGAAAAGGTCAGAGTGGGGTTTACTCTTTACTGCCTTGGGACACCATCCTAACTATTCCTTTAAACTCAAAATCGGTGGGGCGAAGCCGGTCTGTTTCGGTTCAATCGACTTCCAGATTGCGGAAATTCAGATTGCGCAACAAACTCGGGACCGTTACTTGAATTGGGATGTTACCGCAGATTCCACCAGAACAGGGGAACAATTGGAGGTGTGGAAGCAGGAGTGTATAGACGAAGCGGCAACGGATTCACTCATCCAGGAAAATTTATTGACAGCACTCGCGCAAATTCTTCGCTATCCCAATGATCGCAACTGTCCCTCTGGACTTTACTAATAGAGGTATCCAATGGATAAAAAACAGTGGTCAATTGCCCATGACATCGCCTTTGATTTAGTTGACTGGGGCACCGATCCAAATGAACTTGGTAAAGTGGTTGCTTTTATGAGACGCTACAAAGGTGAAAGCGACGCGAAAAATCGACTCATGTCTCTCATTCAGCGGTTGGCAAATACGCGAAATGCCCTTATCCGAAGCCGTCAGACACAACGGTTTTATCGGAATATCCAAGAAGCTTGTGAAACACACCTCTATGATGTCAGCGATACGGGTGAAATCCTAACGATTCTCGGTTGGAGTCTGCGGTTGATGCGATACTATCGCGTTGAGCCGGAACGTGCTGTTGAGGAACAACGCCGTCCGCAAGCACCACAGCAAATACCGGAACCGCCTTCCACGCAAACACCACAACCACCAAAAGAACCGGAGAAACCGAAAATCAAGGTCGGAGACAGAGTCAACGCGACCATTCTGAAGAAGGACGGATTTAAGGTAACGGTGCAGTTACAAACCAACAATAATGAGCAACTTGTCTTTGAGCATCCATATTATCCAGGTTTGGTTGGAGCAAAGATTAAACTAAGAGTACAGGGTGTTAGCGAAAACGGAGCAGTAACCAAGGTCATTCCCTAAGCATCTGCTTGAGTTTGGAGGTGTTTGATGAATTACTATAATGAGTGGGCAAAGGAAAACGAGAGAGATCCACACGAAGAATTGCAAAAATTCGTAATTAATAATAGTAC
>VXXH01000342.1 GCA_009835515.1 Candidatus Poribacteria bacterium | reverse complement strand
CACCTATGGTGCGGTTTCTAATCGCACCATAGGTGTCAATTTAAGAAAAAACTGTATCGTCTTGTAGGTTGGGTAGAACGGATGCCACCAAAAAACCAAAAATCAGAGAAAAACACAACTCGCTCCAGATACGCCACAGCCACCAGAGACCGAGTGAAACCCAACGCTTGGCTTTGAAGGTTCCGAGACCCTGACAGTGTAAAGTTGGGTTTCACTACGTTCCTGAATAGATATGGCCGGATATTGGAAACCTTCAGGTGCGTTTGGTCTATCAACATCCCACTTCTCAACGCCGTTCTACCCAACCTACGGGACTAAATTGACACCTATGGTGCGGTTTCTAATCGCACCATAAGGGTCAATTTTAGAAAAAATAACCCTCGCGACCCCAGGTCGGTAGGTTCGGAATGTAATACAAGGAATGGATTGAGTCTATTCCCAGACTAAATCCCCCAACCGAACCGGGTTCTACGCGGAAACCTTGAAGACTTCAAAACGCTCTTCAGTCCCGTAGGGTTTATCTCCTGGGGTTGGAGGCGATAATACCGAGACCAATAAACGGTATAAATTTGATCAGGTGTTTGATGAGATCTTATTAAGTTTCGTCAATAGTAAGTTGGACCTCTATACGAAATTATCGAAACCAGAAATTAACGCCGACCTCAAGCATCAACTCTATCAAGTCTACCTTGAACAACTATCTTCTCCCTCTTGATTCCGAGATTGAAACCCATAATTAGCAGTCAGCAATCGGTTATCAGTTGCCCCTCCTTGGTTGTCAGTTAACAGCGACTTGTAATCGGCTTTCTTATCATGGAAATCCCATAAATCACAGTTCAGACTTCAGCAACGTGAACGGCGCGCGACTGACAACCATTTCCGCTTGACTGTTTTTGTCAAAGGCGTTATGATTACTTCGTTAATACAGAGAATAAAAAGGAGAACCGTTATGCAAGATATGCAAGAATTCCAAGAATTAATTAAGCGCCAACCCTATACGCGCCTTATCACGCCGAAACGGATTTTGTTTGTGGCACTCGGTGTGATCGTCTTAGCGTGTTTGGCAACAAGTTTTTATACCGTTGAGGCAGATGAAATCGCTGTCGTCCTGATGTTCGGGAAGTCTGTCCGACAAGCCGAACCCGGACTCCACTTCAAATTACCGCTCGGGATTGAGAGAGCGATTAACGTGCCTGTCCGCAAAGTCTTCAAAGAAGAATTCGGTTTTCGGACGCTCAGAGCAGGCGTGCGTACGCAGTATGACACCCGCGATTTCGCAGAGGAATCCCTGCTGCTGAGCGGCGACCTGAGTATCGCCGATGTGGAATGGGTGGTACAGTATAAGATTAAAGACCCCAAAAATTTCCTGTTCTCTGTCCGGAATCCGCAGCAGACTTTGCGCGACCTCTCAGAATCCGTGATGAGCCGAATCGTCGGCGACCGGACTGTAACTGAAGTGCTAACTGTGGGGCGTATCGAAATCGCCGCAGAAGTTGAACAACATCTACAGCAACTGCTCGATCTCTATCAGACGGGTTTAGATGTAGCGACAGTGACCTTACAAGATGTCAATCCACCGGAAACCGTGAAAACAGCGTTTAACGCCGTTAACGAAGCGAAGCAGGAGAAGGAACGATTGATCAACGAAGCCTGGCGCGATTACAACCAATCTGTCCCGAAAGCGAAGGGGTTGGCTGCGCAACAGATTTCGGAGGCACAGGGTTACGCACTCAAACGCGTCAACGAAGCGCAAGGCGATGCGGACCGGTTCAAGGCGATTCGCTCAGAGTATCAAAAGGCGAAAGAGGTCACCCGCCGCCGCCTCTATCTTGAAGCGATGCAAGAGGTTTTGCCACTCGTCAAGGAGATTTATATTATTGACGGTAAAACCAACTCACCTATCCCACTTCTGCAACTCAATGAATAAAAACCGTAAGGTAAAAATTAGAAGTCGGTGAAGAGGTGTTTGTCTCACAAAAGTTTCCTTTTAAGATGGCATTGAAACCCGTAGCCCGTAATGTAATGGAGTGCGGATATACGAAGAAGTACGTTATGCTTCAAACCCGCCTCACCGAACCGCAAGGAAAATTAAAAATATGAAATCGAAAAAGATACTTATACCCGTGATCATCATCGTAGTTTTGGCACTCCCTGTTGCTGCTGGGATGTTCTATACTGTCTATGAAGGTGAGCAGGTGGTTATTACCGAATTCGGTCGTCCCGTCGGGCAGCCGATCATCACCGCTGGACTCAAAATAAAGACCCCATTTATTCAACAGGTACATCGTTTTGAGAAACGTGTACTTGAATGGGATGGGTCTCCGAACCAAATTCCGACAAAGGACAAGCGGTTCATTTGGCTTGATACGACAGCGCGCTGGCGTATTAAAGATGCGCTCAAATTCTATCAAGCACTCGGCACAGAACAGTTTGCACAGTCCCGTTTGGATGACATCATCGATTCCGCAGCGCGGGATTTAGTGACGGCGCAACTCTTGATTGAAGTCGTGCGCGATTCAAATCGCGTCTTAACCCTTGATCTGGAAGTACTCGAAGGAGAAGAGGGACAATCTGGTGAACCTCTGGAAGAGATTCAAGTCGGCAGGGAACGGATTACACGCATGATCCTTGAGAAGGTCCAAGAGACCGTTCCACAATACGGTATTGAACTCGTCGATGTTCAGATAAAACGAATTAACTATGTAGACGAAGTCCGCAAGAAAGTCTTTGACCAAATGATTTCGGAGCGGCAACGTATCTCTGAGAAATATAAATCGGAAGGCGAAGGCGAAGCTGCGGACATCATGGGGCAGAAACAGAAAGAGTTGCAGCGGATCCAATCTGAAGCCTATAAGCAAGCGGAGCAGATTAAAGGCGATGCAGACGCACAAGCCATCCAAATTTATGCCGAAGCGCACGGTCAAGACCCAGAGTTTTTCGCCTTTATTCAGACCTTAGAGACATACCGGAAAACAACAGGTGAGCGCACAAAACTCATCTTGACAACCGATAGCGATCTCTATGGGTATCTGAAAAGTAGCAATTTGGTTGGGCGTTGAAGGGCATCGCGAGCGCAGGGAAACACTCAAACAAAAACACTCGCTTCTATAGCAGGATAAGATGTGGACAGAACTGTAACCTCTTTAAATCGGAAAAATACGTGTAAGGAGATTCGCTTATGTTGTCTCGTTTGTTCGCGTGGATGTCTATTTTGAATCTCGTTTTCGGTGTAATGGCGGTTGATGCCGCTAAAATTGCCGTTGTTGATTTTGCTGACCAGTGGACGAAGGTTGATGCACTCCGGCAGACACTCGACGAATTCAAAGTTGAATACGATGACCTGACCAAGGAACTTGAAAATGGGAAACTTCCTTTCAAGGCGGAAAATAGAGTCTTCTTGATCGGAAGCATGACAACCAACAATGCTGGACTTCACCAAAACCTCGACAAGAATGCAGAAGTGATTCAGGATTTCGTCAAAAACGGAGGGATCGTCTGGGAACCGACCCAAGCAGATCAGAACGAAGCGAATGTAGATTGGTTGCCGCCTGAATTAAGTTGTGTTCGGAGCGACCGTGATAGCCCAGATTTTGAAATCTTGGAAGCCGATCACGTCCTCTTTAACGAACCCAACCGTATGACCGAGCAAACGTTCAAAAACTGGGGACATCAAGGCTGGCCAACCGTCTGGGAAGTCATCGCTTCTCAAAAGGGATTTGACGTACTGATGGAAAGTTTGGGACAACCCGTCATTATGGAAGCAGAATTCGGGAAAGGTAAGTTCCTGATGATGGCGATCGCGCCTGATAAATACTATATCGCAGGGAACGATGACCATACAAAAGACATGGCAAAACTTTTCATGGAGAATTTGCTAAACCATGTTGAGGAATTCGCCCCTGTTGAAGCGGAGGGTAAACTCGCAACGCAATGGGCAGCCCTGAAAATGTGACTGATAGCGAACGCTACGGGTATCTCAAAAACAATCGATTACGTAAGCCTTAACTGCTTATGCCAAACCTTGGGCAAAACATGAGACAAATTCGTTATAGCGTCGCCATAAGCTTGGACGGTTACATCGCTGGACCCAACGCGGAATTCGACTGGATTGTCATGGACCCCGATATCGACTTCGCTGCGATGACGGATCAGTTTGACACTTATCTGCTCGGCAGACGGACGTTTGAGGTTACGCGTAGTCTCGGACAGACTGAAATGTCCGGGGTCCGAACATTCGTGTTCTCACGGACGTTACAACAGCGCGATTACGATGATGTCACGATCGTCGGTGAGAACTGGAGACAAGTGGTGCAGTCGCTCCGCGACGAAGAAGGTAAAGACATCTGGCTGTTCGGTGGAGGATCCCTGTTTCGCAGCTTCGCCGAAGAAGGGTTCGTTGATACAGTGGAGGTCGCCGTTATTCCAGTCATCCTCGGAGGCGGTACCCCGCTCATTGCTGAACCGAGCGGACGAATCTCGCTGACATTGAAGGAGCACACCGTGTACGAGAAGACCGGGACCGTCGGGTTGGTATACGCCGTGAACAGTGCCGTTCAGCCATGAGAGAGGAATTAGGGCTCAGTACTCAGTCATATTCTTCTGGCAGTCACGAGAAAAGCAACCGTCACAAAGTATCTCTTAACTGACAACTGATAACTGAAAGATTTTTCGCAGAAAAATCGTACTGACAACTACTCTGCGTGAAACGTCAACGCTCTCCTCTCAGCTTGAAAGCAGTTTCTATCGGGCTGCTGTTGATACCCGTAAATGCTATGTGGCAGATGATGGGGCTACGTTGGGACATCGCGCACATGTCGATGATCTCCCTGCTCTATAACACCATCACGCTGCTGTTCGTACTGACGATTGTAAACCGGTTCACGAAAAAAGTCTCACCGCAATTTTCCCTTTCCACTGCCGAACTCCTGACAATATACGTAATGTTGTGCCTCTCGACGGCTATCGGTGGGCACATGTGTGTGCAGATACTCCTCCCAATTATCAGTTACGCCTCTGCATACGCAACCCCAGAGAACGATTGGCAATCCCTATTCTGGCACTATATCCCGTCGTGGACATCGGTTACCGATAAACGCGGACTGTCAAATTTCTTTGATGGCGGTTCCACATTTTATCCGCACTTTGAAGCCTGGCGCACGCCGTTGTTATGGTGGGGACTCTTTCTCGCTGCGCTGTTCTCGGTGATGCTGAGTATCAACTTCATCTTCCGAAGGCAGTGGACAGAGAACGAAAAATTGAGCTATCCACTGATCCAATTACCGCTTGCGATGGCGAATCCGAGAAGCGGATTTTTCCGTAGTAAGGCGATGTGGATCGGGTTTGGCGTCGCCGCGAGTATTGATCTCCTCAACGGGATTAATTATCTGTTTCCGCAGGTGCCGCGACTCAGTGGGATCCGTGCCTACGACATCGCCGATTTCTTTACCGTCCGTCCGTGGAACGCGATTACTTGGTTCCCGATCGGCATTTATCCGTTTGCGGTTGGATTGGCGTTTTTCATGCCCTTGGAGTTGTCGTTTTCCTGTTGGTTCTTCTATCTGTATTGGCAAGCACTCCGTGTATTGGGCAGCGCAGTCGGTGTGTCGGCACCGTTTCCGTATGCAGAGGAGCAGTCTTTCGGGGCGTATCTCGGCATCGGCATCGTTGCCGTATGGAGCGCGCGTCGTTATCTAACGCAAGTCTTCCGTAGGTTGTTTGGCGCACAGTCTACACTCACTGATAGCGATGAACCGATCTCATACCGTGCAGCAGTAATATGGATGCTGTTGAGCATCGTGTTTCTGGTGGCGTTCTGCTATAAGATGGGGATGTCGTTGTGGGTGATCGCGACCTTCTTCGGGTTGTTCTTCGGATTGGCGACGGGGATTACGCGGATGCGTGCCGAACTCGGTTCACCTGTTCACGATCAGCATTATGCCGGTCCCGACAGGATGATGTATTCGGTTTTTGGGGCGAAACAACTCGGCGCAAGTAACTTGACAGGCTTGGCGTATCTCTACTTTTTCAATCGGGCGTACGATTGTCTCTTAATGCCGCATCATCTGGAGGGTTTGAAAATAGCCGAGCGCGCCAGCATCGAAAACAAAACTTTCGCGAAGGCGGTGATTATCGCGATCGGTGTCAGCATCGTCGCAACAATCTGGGCATATTTGCATGTCTCCTATCAAGATGGGGTCTATACAGCATGGGCAGGCAGAGAGACTTTCAGTCGGCTCGGCAGACGGCTCGTCCAACCCGCGGGTCCCGATACTGCCGTGCTTGGGGCAATCAGTGTCGGAACTGTTGTCGCGATCCTCTTCGCTTTTCTACGCAGTAGATGGATGTGGCTGCCGTTCCATTCGGCAGGCTATGCCGTTACGAGTACCTTCACGATGAATTTTTTCTGGTTTTCCATCCTCGTGAGTTTCCTGCTAAAGTGGCTGATTAGCAAGCATGGCGGGATTGGCGGTTTTCGGAAGGCGGCTCCGTTCTTTCTCGGTCTCGTGTTGGGTGAATTCGTCGTGACAACCTTCTGGGGCACAGTAGCGATTCTGTTCCGATTGGAGACCTATATTACCA
>VXXH01000091.1 GCA_009835515.1 Candidatus Poribacteria bacterium | reverse complement strand
AGATACGCACCCGACAGAAGCACTAAGACAAATAACGTTAGCAGTAACAATTCCGTTGCTGCAGTATTGAAATCCCTATTCAGATTAAGTGTATCTTCAAATCTCGGCACTGATTCTGGACTGATAGGTTTCTTGGACATGCCTTCGCGCACGGCCAAAATATGAAGACTTTCTGGGTCGGCTCTGTCGGTGTCAGCAACGAATTCACGCAATTGACGGGCATAACGTTGTGTGTTTTCCACAAATTGCAAGTGTCGCTCAAATCCAGTGCCAGCAAACCCTTCCATAAGGTGCTGCAGAAGTGTAGCAGGTGAGATACCGGTGATGGCGCGCGCTCGGTGCACTTGGGCACTCCGATACTTTAATCGTTCTTCCTGCTTGCGTTCGTCTCTTTCAGCGTTTTTGGTGTAAAACTCGCTTTTCGCCCTTAACCGCCTGTCCTCCAATTCACTGGACCGACCCTCCTTATATATATCCCATAAATTCTCTTGAGTCGGGTTACGCTGCTTCCAAAATTCGTCAAAGGATGTTGCCGGCGAGAAGCTGCTTGCGATTGAAGCAAGAGTACTCGGCATAAAAACGACAAAGGTTACCCACGTCAACAGCAGTATCATCAGACTCACCGCGCTCTGTTGTACACGTGCCGAGACTAACAGCCCTAACGCCACAAATAGACTCGTGTACAAAAGCGCGAGACAGAAAATGATACCTAAGCGTCCCCACGCTTCTGTCGTCAGGTGAACGGTATTTGCAGTAGAAATTAATAAGAGGTTCACCAACACAGCAAGTGCAAACGGGATGCTAATACTGAGCAGTGCCCCTAAGAATTTGCCGATAAGCACCGTGTGTCGCGGAATTGAATTGGCTAACATCAATCGGAGTGTGCCGTGCTCGCGCTCACCGGAGAAGGCATCAAAGGTGAACCAGAGGGCTATCAAGCTCAAGATGTAACCGATGATGAATGCCCAATCCACTTGTGAAACGTTCGGTCCAACGTTCTTATTGTTGAGGTTGACATCTGGATAGGACAGGCTCCAGATACCTTCGAGGAGCCGGTTGCCTTCTGCATCGGTCATAAACACAGGTGGCTCGTCCACTTCAACAGCATCAGGTAAAACGGATTCACCGCCGTTTGCACAAAAGTGAAGGGGAGACGGCTTTTTGTAGAAGTTTCCCGGTCCGTATTGTGCGAGTGTGTAGAGACTGTCATCGGCGCGATCCGTTAAGTGATTCAAAGATTCGGCGACAGCGTCCTGATACCGCTGTACCCGTTTTGGATGCTCGCGGAGATGCTTAACGGCATTGGTTACCATCAACGCCAGCAATAAAACGGTTGTTAGCGCGAATCGGAGGCTATTGAGATTATCGTAGATTTCACGTTTTGTAATATGCCACATTGGTTATTAGTTATCAGTTGTCAGTTATCAGTTGTCAGTAAGAATAGTTGTCGGTTTTCAGTTCTCGGTTATCAGTTAGGAGAGGTTTTGGATAGTTCCGAAATCTCTTTCTGAAAACTGAAAGGTTTTTCGCAGAAAAACCGTACTGAAAACTGATAACTACTCTACACCTCGCTTTTGATGAAAATCAGCATTATCACCGTAAAGAGAATAACATTCATTGTCAGCAACAGGAGCATGTCCGGGAGTGCCCGTTTTGCATTGATACCGGTATCGCTTCTGTGAAAGGAGAACTGCGGGAGGGCATCCCAATCGGCTGTGCCTTTATCGGCAGCGAACCACTGTCGCGATTCAAATATCTTTTGGTCATAGAAATAGTCAACGATTGTGCGTCGGTAACGTTGAACCGTGTTGAAAAAGTCTTGAATCCCCTCTAAGTCGGTGCCTGCCCAGGCTTCCGTTGCTGCATCATACAACCCGCCCGGTGAAAACCTTAACAGCATTCGACCGAGATTCGCGGGTTGGACATAGATCGCCTCAAGTGCTGGTTTCCGGACAAGCCACGTCCGTTGGACGGTATTGATAGTCTCTCTATTGTAGAAGTCGTAATAGTCCTGTACGTGCGGCACCTGCGGTTCAGATTCTGCTTTAATTTTTCCGGCGTACAATCCAGTTTGGTGAAAATAGAGCAATATTGAGGGTTTGTCCTCATCGTGCCAGAAGGTGTATTCAACGCCTTCCAAGCCAAATCCCGCAGCCATATCTTCACCGCCACGCGATGGGGGGCTTAAGACAGCATCATTGCGGATAAACTGTTTGTTTTCTCTATCTAATTTTTCCCACATCTGTTTGATTTGATGATAGACAGAGATTTGCGCATTCGGTTTCGGGACGATGTCAACTGCCGTAAGAATCAGATTTGGGTACACAAGCACTAAGACTCCCCAGACGAACATGCAAAGCATGAGCGCAGTACTGGTGCGACGCGTCATTGCAGAGATGCATAACCCGATGAGATAGAACAACGACACATAAAGCAGTGATGTCAGCACGATTCCGCCGATGCGAAAAAAATCATCCGAGCTCAAGGCGACCGTCGTGGATGTTGTCAGCAAGATGATGGACAAGAGAAGACTGATCAACAACGGCACGAGTAGACAGAGCATCGCGCTGATGTACTTGGCAAATAGGATATATCCGCGCTGGATGGGGTGCGTCAGCACGAGGCGTAACGTACCGCGTTCACGTTCGCCAGCGAGCGCATCGTAAGCGAAGATCAGCGCGAGCAGACTCAGTACCCCTTGAAAAACAAGCACAATATCAATTGAAGTGAAGAGGTTGAGAAACGGATTATCCGCCCCGTGTTTCTCCGCATCCCAAATTGTCGGCACAAAGGCGTGGTATACCTTTATTTTGTTCCCCACCTGCTTATCTAATCCGAGATTGAAAATGCTCAACGGGTTCGGCGGGCGATGGACAACTAATGTTCCGGAGTAACCGGAATAGGTTTTTTCCTCGCGTAATGCCTCGTGACTCTCCTGGGCAGCCTTATTGTAAGCGGTGAGTCGCTGTTCATAGTCCTTGAGGAGCACAATAGTATTGGCGACTACAAGCAACAGTGTAATGAAAACAGCTGCCGCGAATCGGAATGTCATCAGATTATCAAGCAGTTCCCTACCAATAAGTGTTTTAAGCATTTTATACTACACCTCAACACGCAGTTCCCCAGGCCCAGTAAGTGCGGTTTCCTAGAAGAAATCCGCAGAAATACCCTATCAATACACAGAAATACCCAAGCAAAAACACCCCCAGCAAAAACACCGCACCGGACCTTAGGCAACAACCTCGAATAACACAAAAACCTCTTAACTGAAAACTTTGACCGAGAACGCGATTTCCGATATTTAAAAATGTGCGCGCGTTCTCGGTCAAAACTGAAAGATTTTTTTCGGAGAAAAAAATCGTACTGACAACTATTCTACACCTCAACACGTACAAAGGCAAGATATGCCCCCGATAGAATCACTAAGACAAATAACGTTAGCAGCAGCAATTCCATTGCTGCGGTATTGAAGTCCTTGCTCAGGTTAAGCGTATCTTCAAACCTTGGAACTGCTTCTGGACTGACAGGTTCCTGCGACATGCCCGTTCTAACACCGAAGATATGAAGACTTTCTGGATCCGCGCTATCTGTATCAACAATGAATGTTCGGAATTCTCGGGCGTAAGTTTGGACATTTTCTAAGAATTGGAGGTGTCTCTCAAACCCTGTTCCGGCGAAGGATTCAATAAGGTTCTGTACAATTGTAACAGGCGAAATCCGAGTGATAGTGCGTGCTCGGTGTACCTCAGCAATTCGCCGGTTTAAGCGTTCTTCGTGTAACTGCTCTTGCTGTTCCGCATCTTTGGTGACGTACGCACTATCCATCTCTATTCTCTTGGTAGAACCCTCAGGTCCTTTATGGTAATTAGCGTAAAAATCGCTTGATAGTTCCTCATGAAGTTTCCATGAACGTTCCGAGAAGTCATAAGTAGGCCCTGATGCTGTATATCTACCCGCAATCGAAGCGAGGGTACTCGGCATAAATACGACAAATACAACCCAGACCAATAAAAGTGTTACAAGACTCACCGCACTCCGTTGCACCCGTGCCGACACGAGCATCCCCAATGCCAGAAAAAGGCAGGTGTAAAGGACAGCGACAAAGAAGATGATGCCTAAACGTCCCCACGCTTCCGCATCGAGGTGAACACCACTTGATGTAGAAATTACCAGAAGGTTCACCAGAACACCAAGGATGAAGGGTATACTCACACTTATAAACGCCCCTAAAAACTTGCCAATTAGCACGGTGTGCCGCGGAATTGGGTTAGACAAGGTCAGTCGGAGTGTGCCGCGTTCGCGTTCGCCAGAAATCGAATCGTAGGTAAACAGAAGTGCCACGAGGCTTAAAACGTAGCCGATGATGAAACCCCAATCCACTTTGGTTACCTCTGGCCGCACATTATCCCGATTCGGGGTCGCAGATGGGTAGGCGAGTATCCAAAAGCTTTTGAGTGTGTCGGTACTCCAACGGTGGTAACCTGCTTGTGCCCGATCTGACATAAACGTTTCGCTACCCTCCGCACAAAAACGGAGATCGGACGGTTTTTTGTAAAGGTTACCAGGTCCCTCTTGCGCAAGGTCGTATAGGCTGCTCTCGGCATGCGCAGCGATGTGATTCTGGTGTCCGGAGACACGCTCGCGGTATTGCTGCACCCGCTCTGGATGTTCCCGAAGGTGTACAACGGCGTTGGTCAGCATCAATCCAAGCAACAGAACCGTTGCCAGCGCGAATCGGAGGCTATTCAGATTATCGTAGAGTTCGCGTTTTGCAATATGCCACATTGGTTATTAGTCCTCAGTTATCAGTTATCAGTAAGAATAGTTGTCGGTTGTCAGTTCTCGGTTATCAGTTAAAAGAGGTTTTGGATAGTTCCGAATTCTCTTTCTGAAAACTGAAAGGTTTTTCGGAGAAAAACCGTACTGAAAACTGATAACCAGTACTCTGACGACTGATAACTATTCTACACTTCGCTTTTAACGAAAATCAAAAATATCACGATGAACAGAATGACATTAATCATGAGCAGTAGACATACATCCGGCAATGCTCGCTTGGCATTCGTGTTGATATCATCTCTTTGAAAGGAGAATCGCGGCAGACCGCTCCAATCCGCCGCGCCCTTGTCTCCAGAGAACCATTGTCTCGATTCAAACACCTTATGATCGTAGAAATAGTTAATGACGCTTTGTCTATATTGTCTCGCAGCGTCAAAGAAATCTCTGACCCCGAGCAGGTCGGTGCCTGCCCACGCTTGCGTTGCGGCATCATACAACCCTACAGGCGAGAGTTTCAAATAGATTCTTTCCGTATTTGCGGGTTGAATGAAAATTTCTTCGAGTGCAGGCTTTCGGATGAGCCATGTGCGATCCGCGGCATCAATCGTCTGCGCCCCAAGGAAACCGAAATGTTTCTGCGCGTGCGGCATCTTCGGTTCATCTTTCTCCTCAAATCCTTCAAAGTTCATGACACTTCTGTAGGTGTACAGCAGTATCGGAGCGTAATTCCGAAAGTTAGCACCGCGCCAACCGAACCCTCTTAATTCATACCCCCAATCTTCGCCAGGAAAATCGTCGGTAGATAGGTAGTGTTTGCGTTCTCTGTCGAATGTGTCCCAGATACTTTCGATTCGGTTGAAAGCGGACGTTCTGAGCGCGTCTGGTGACTCCGGACGTGGGATCACAGTCAAAATCATATTAGGATAGACTAAGACCAAAAAACCCCAGATAAACATGGACAACATCAATGCGGTACTGGTTCGGCGCGTCGCCGCTGAAATCAGCAACCCGATAAGGTAGAATACGGAAAGATACGCAACGGATGTAAAAATAATACCACCGATTCGCAGAAAATCATCACTGTTCAGAGATATAGCGGTAGATGTCGTCAGCAAAATTATCGCGAGGAGCAGGCTTATCAATAGTGGTACAATTAAACAGAGCATTGCGCTTATGTATTTCGCAACCAATATTTTACCGCGTCCAATGGGATGCGTCAGGACTAAACGCAGTGTGCCACTTTCGTATTCGCCCGCGAACGCATTATATGCGAAAATGAGTGCGAACAGACTCAGGATAACCTCAAAAATAAAAACAATATCCATTGAAGCGAACATATCCATGAACGGATTATCCGACCCGTGCATGCCAGCATCCCACAGCGACGGCACCAATTTGTGAGAGACCTCTATCTCGTTTCCGAGACGCTTATCAAACCCGACATTGAAAATGCTCAACGGGTTCGGCGGGCGGTCAACACGCACTTCACCTGCGGAATAGGTGATTTTCTCCTGCAGTTGACGTTGATGCATTTTGACAGCGTCGTTATGCCCTGCTAAACGTCGTTCATAATCTATAATTAACACAAAGGTATTGGCGACGACAAGCAACAACATGATGAAAGTCGCTGCCGCAAATCGGAATGTCATCAGATTATCAAGCAGTTCCCTACTAATAAGTGTTTTAAGCATTTTATACTACACCTCAACACGCAGTTCCCCAGGCCCAGTAAGTGCGGTTTCCTAGAAGAAATCCGCAGAAATACCCTATCAATACACAGAAATACCCAAGCAAAAACACCCC
>VXXH01000833.1 GCA_009835515.1 Candidatus Poribacteria bacterium | reverse complement strand
GTGTTAGAGGATCAACAACGTTGTTTGCTTGAAAGGATTGTTGTTATGACTGAAGAACAGAAATTTATCTTTGATCTCAAGGGTTACCTGTTAATCCCTGAAGTCTTGACAGCTTCGGAGATTACGACACTGAAAGCGCAGATTGAGACGATCCGTACTGATCCGGAATCTTTGCCGCCACACGAACGGCGGTTTCCGGGTGGGACTGCCGCGTTTTTAATCGACCATCCTGTCGTCATTGATATTCTTCGTGAGATTCTTGGCGAGATCCGGATGGAGTCGAGTTGGTTCACCTATCGGACAGTAGGAGATGGTGGACCGCCCCCACACGGCGGTGTCCGAAATGTAAATCCGAACTTCAACTACCAGTGTCACGATGGGAAGATATACGCCGCGTTAACGCGCGTCGTCTTTGAACTGAACGAAGTCAAAGCGGGTGAAGGGGGGACGCTATTCTTGCCGGGGAGCCATAAAGCGAATTTCCGAATTCCTGAAACACACCGGCAGACAGATTCGCCGCTCTTTGAGACCTACAGTTGTCCGCCAGGTTCTGTGATTATTTTCACGGAAAACCTTTGTCATTCGGGAGTTGCATGGCAAAATCCGGATCGCCCACGGATAGCTATCTTCAATTGCTACAATTTCGTTGGGTGCCAATTTCATAAGCCGTCAGTACCGAAGCACATTATTGAAGGGTTACCCCCTGAAAAACAGGCATACTTCCGTAATGTCTGGGTTTGGGGACAAGGCGGTCCCGACAACGGCAAAAATCTACGGTACGAGGGGTAATGCGTGTTAGGGGCAGAATGCGTTTTAGGTAAAGGCGGTTCAGCCGACAACATGGACATCACGCATGGCTTTTAGAACGCAAACGCCTTCTGCATCGCTGATTCATGCGGCAAGATTAGACGCATCGCGAAGCGTTGCAAAATGGCGATGGATAATGTTCGGCGTGATTCTCAGTATCGTGCCTACAGTCAATATTGTCCTGATCGGCATAAGCACTCTTGTCCTGAGTGTCTTAACACCGACAATTGACTTGTCTGCGCCTAAGCGACAATCACTTTACTTTCAAAACCCGGCGCGTTATACGGTGGAATATCGGCGCACAGCAAAGCGGTTACGGTGCATGCAGACTTTTTATGGATGGCTTACCGGGGTCATTATTTTAAATCTCTTTTAAAGCAAGGATAAGGAGCAGATGCAAGATAAACCGACACCTTATACAGGATTAGAAGACCAACTTATCTTGCGCGATCACCTCGCGGCAGACCGGACTATTCTTGCGAATGAGCGTACTTTCCTCGCTTATATTCGCACGGCACTAACACTGTTTGTCGCAGGTTTATCCTTTGTGCACTTCAAAGACATCTTTAGTTCACAGGTCGCCATCTTTAGTTCACATGTCATTGAAGTCATCGGCATCATCTTTATTTTACTGGGTATCGCCACATTTTTTGTTGGGCTTGTAAGATACAAACGGATGCAGAGACTCATTCAGAAAATTAAACAAGAAGAATTAAACGAGTTAGGAGAAGAAGATTCGTCATGAGAATAAGAGAAGTCGTTGTAACTGGTCAAAACCAAGTTGAACTGCAGACTGCCGACATAGATGCACCGGTGCTTGCTGCCAACGAATTACTGATAGACACAGAATACACCTTTATCAGTAGTGGGACGGAACTCGCAAACTATACGGGGAAAGAGCCGAAAGTTTTTCAAAAGGGGGCTTGGTGCGAATATCCGTGGCGTTCTGGCTATGCGAATGTTGGGGTTGTCCGTGAAGTCGGTTCAGGTGTTACCCGCGCGGCTCCGGGTGACCGAGTCTTCACTTATGGACGACACGCCTCAACGATTCGTTACTCACAAGACCGACTGGTCGCACCTGTCAGAGAAGCGGTAGATCCGGCTGTGGTTGCGGCATCACGGATGGCGGGTGTTGCGATGACAGCGATAGTTGTCGGAGAGATTGGCACGAACCCGTGGGTTGTTGTTTTCGGGTTAGGGCTTGTCGGGAATCTGGCAGCGCAAATGTTTCAAATTCACGGGTGTCGCGTTATCGGTGTGGACCCGGTAGCAGAGCGACGGAAACTCGCGGAGCGATGCGGGATTCAACACACCGTCGGTGGCAGTGCCGATGAAGCACAAGCAGAGGTTGAAGAAATTACCGGAGGCGGACTCGGCAACATTACCGTCGATGCAGTCGGACATAGTGGTGTCGTTATGCAGGCACTCCGTGCCACCGCCAATCATGGGCAGCTCATCATTCTCGGTTCGCCACGCGTCTCTGTCCATGGCGATCTGACCGATCTGCTGTCTGAAACGCATCTACGATGGATTACCATCCGTGGGGCATTAGAATGGTGCGTGCCGATGTATCCGGACATCGGCAACCGAACTTCACAATTCGGCAAACAGCAAACTATCTTTGACTGGATGGCGCGCGGGCAGCTGCACGTTGAACCGTTAATCTCGCATCGTCTCAAACCGGAGCGTATTAAGCAGGCGTATGATGGCCTCCTCAATGAACCGAATGTGTATACTGGGGTTGTTTTGGATTGGACTGCTGCCTAATTTGATAAGAGAAACATTATGGAAAAAATAGACTTGTTCCAGAACAGCATTGAATCTGAGTTGCCACCGGGACTCAAATTAAGGCTCAACAAAGGTGAAGTGACGGACATCGCGTTCTCGCCAGACGGCACACGACTCGCGGCAGGCGGTGATGGTCGTATCTGGATATATGATACTGATAGTGGTGCGCAATTTGCGATGCTCTCAGGCTATACAGAACGGGTGCGCGCATTGGCATTCGCGCCAGATAATACCGTACTCGCGAGTGGTAGTGAAGACAATACACTTCGCCTGTGGGATACCGCGACTGCTCGTGAGACGTTGACGCTCGCCGGGGATTCCAATTTAGTACAGGCGTTAGCATCTTCATCACCCGATGGCGTTCCGCTTCCGGGATGGGATCCGCGCACTGAACGGTTGCTTGCCAGTGCGACTGAAGCCCCAGGACGTATTCGGAGTTTGGCATTCTCACCGGATGGCACAACCCTTGCAAGCGGAAGCGCGGACGGTAAGATTCGATTATGGGAGGTTGAGACGGGCAGGTTTTTGTCAACCTTCACGGCACATGATGGACTTGTTTTGACGCTCGCGTTTTCGCCGCAAGGTAAGGTTCTGGCGAGTGGCGGTTCGGACACACTTGTTCGATTGTGGGATGTGGATAGCGAGCATGTGCTATCTATCTTAAGGGGACATACTGACTCGGTCGATACTGTCGCATTTTCTCGTGATGGCGAACTGCTTGCGAGTGGCGGTAGGGATCGGCACATTCAACTATGGGATGTCGGCACCGATGCCCTTATGTCCGCGTTTCCGATCAAAGAAGGTGCTATCCGTGAGTTGATGTTTTCGACAGATAGCGAGAAACTTCTATGTGTGACGCAGGAAGGTTCACTTCTTGTAAGGGAATGATAATCGTATAGACCGATAAATTGAATTGAGGCAATCGACAAATCTTAGGTTTCAATGTTTACTGGCAAATCCTGAAGGAAGAAAGCAGTGAAAACGAGACGAAAGTTTTCCGAACGTTTCAAATGGCGCATGAATGATCGGCTGCCCGGACAGAGATTGAAAAGGAAGAAATGGGTTTATGCGTCACTTGTGTTGATTTGTGCGGCATTTGATGTGCTTCTACTTTTCATTGCGGATAAGGCTATATACACCTTGTTAGCAGATGCTCCATATTTGCCGAAGGAATATGCCCAAGCGTACACACATGTAACAACCCTCCGAGATAAGTCACGTCCGAGATTGAGGGACGATATTAATGCGATTGCGTTTTCACCGGATGGACAAACTCTTGCTGCTGGTGGACATCGAAAAATTCTCATCTGGGATATCAATAATGGGACGCTGATAACTACTCTTAAAGTGGACGAAGGCTGGATGCAGGCAGTCGCAGTGGCGTTCTCACCAGACGGCAGAACATTGGCGAGTGTGAGTTCGCGGCCACGAACAATCATGGAACAGGCGATATTAGTAGACCCTTCCATGCCGATGCTGGGCGAACGGAGGCAATACTTCGTGCCTCACACCATTCGGCTATGGGATGTCAACACCAGTAGTACGCCATTAACTTTTACAACGGATGCACTACCAATTATTGGGTTGGAATTCTCACCGGATAATTCAAAACTTCTCACTGTGAGTCAGCAAGGCTTTGTTGGTGTATATGATAGCGTTACAGGGGACCAGGAACACCTGAACGGTTCTGTACACGTGTATAACGCGATAAGTCGAATTCATACCTTAGGCACCTGGATGTTTTCGATGTCTTCAGGACACCGCGAGACCTTCGCAGTGGCACTTTCAAGGGACCGGCAAATCTTCGCGGTTGGTAGACAAGCCATCGTAACGCAATTATGTGATGTTGCGGATGCAGAAGTTCAATTGTGGGACGCTGACACCGGATACCCACTTCATACATTCAAAAGACCTGGTGAACCTATTCGTCTGTTAACTTTTTCGCCAGACGACAAACTCCTTGCGAGTGTAAGCGATAGTTGGTCTCGCGGGAGTGATGGGCGGAACACGATTTTTATCTGGGATGTGGAAAATCGTCGGTTGATCACTACTATTAATGTAAGCGATATAGGTGAGAGAGGCGTGCTGGCTTTGAAATTTGCTCCCGACAATATTACACTCGCCAGTGGCCACATTAACGGAACCGTGCAAATCTGGGATATAACAGGAACAACAAAAAGATAAAAACGAAGGATGGGAGGAGTTGAACAGTGATTGGTATCTCTTATCACGCGGGTGGGATGAAGGACATTCCACTAAACGAAGTTATCACAATTCTTGCCGATGCTGGTTACGATGCGATTGAGATGATGTGTGGACCAGAGGCACATATCCCTTCCGGTGAAGTCACAGATGGTTTGCTCAAGGAAGTCAAAATGATGGTAACCGATAGCGGATTAAAAGTGTCTGTCATTAATCCGTTTACTGGAGGCGGTTTATACCAACTGGCGGTGGAAGACCAACAGGGCGCGGTTGACCACTACGCGCTGCTTCAAGATGTGGCAGTCGCGCTTGGGGCGGGTGGTGTTAACTTTCTCACTGGGTATGGCGGCGATAAAGGCGATGCCTTCGCATGGCGGCTCCTTGTCGATGTGCTGAAACCGATCTGTCGCCGTGCGGAAGAACTCGGTATCACAATGAACATCCACAACCACGAGGCAACAACCATCGATGCGTCTGCAAAAGTTACGCTTCTGATTGAGCACGTCGGATCAGATGCGCTGAAGTCGCTTAACGACATCACGAATTTCTATCATCTCGGTGAGGACATCGCTGAGGTTACCGAAAAATTGGGACCGCTAACGGCGCATTGTCATGTAAAAGGCGTGACAGGCATGTATCCCTACAGCACCTTTCTGATTCCCGGTGAAGAAGGAGATGAGTTGGATTTTCGGACCTTCGCAGCGAGTTTAGGGAAAGTGGGATACGATAAGTATATTTCGGTGGAGACGTTTCCGCACATGCGGATGGAGAAAGCGCAAATCGCGCATGATATGATGGCGGGAACGTTGAAGGAATTGGGCTTGAGATAACTGCAGAAGGCGCGGTTAAAAACCGCGCCTACAAAACTATTAGACAAAAGCGCAGTAGTATGGCGACAACTACACCTACGCAATGCTATGATGCACCATTTTCTAACGCCTTGATGCCGGGCCAATCCCGCCACATGTCCTCGTTAGGTGGCTCCTCTTGCGTCCGTTCCAATTCTGTCTTTCGGAAATCGTACAGAACGGCTTGCCGGATCTGCTGTGAATAGTTGTGCCCAGCAGCGTGTCCGATGCGATGGTGCCAGAAAACGACATCTCCAGCGTTGCCGTAGCATTCAATCCCTGGACCTCTGCTGATACGTTCGCGGTCAACATCATACTGCGGGGGCGGTTCGTTCTTGTATTGAGAATGGTAATCGTAATAGAAGACTTGATGGCTCCCGGGCCAGACAGTAAACCCACCGCCCTCTGGCGGTACATCGTCAATATAACCGACCGCTCCGAGATGAAACGGGTGCGCGTCCACATGACACCCGATTGATTTTTTAGGGACATCTCCATAAGGCAGCGTGCAGTAAATACCTCGAACGCGTTCTGGTTGTACGAGGTTCCCTTCACCTAAAAGCTGCTCCGCCATCCCCCAGACGTTCGGATCTGTGGCAAGGAGTTGGACCATCCACTTTTCACCACCCGGCTCACGAAAGTTCCAACGGAAACCTCGGCGGTTATTGTTTTTGTCGACGTTTTCCTCTTCAGAGGTGAAGGGGCCTATCCAAGTTTCTGGATCCTCACGTTTACGTCCTTCCGGAGCACCTTCCCAGAGTTTTGCGCGTGCGCGCTCCATTAATTCTGGATCAAGGACGTTTCGTTTGACCAAGTATCCTTCAGTTTTGAAAAATTCGATGTCTTTCCGTGTAAGTTCAACCATTGTCTTGTATCCTTCTTCGTTGAAGTCGCACGAGGCGTGCTGGCGGAAATTTTTGGGATATATGCGATATAACGCTAAAAA
>VXXH01000403.1 GCA_009835515.1 Candidatus Poribacteria bacterium | reverse complement strand
CCCCATAGCCCACCCCTAAAGCCCTGGACTT
Organism: Candidatus Poribacteria bacterium; assembly: GCA_009835515.1. Taxonomy (GTDB): domain Bacteria; phylum Poribacteria; class WGA-4E; order WGA-4E; family WGA-3G; genus WGA-3G. Next base: position 6,562 of record VXXH01000403.1, on the reverse strand, counting down.
TATGGCGGATTGGAACTATCCTTATTTCGTTGAAATATCAAAATTCTTTTGACGTTTCGTCTAAAATCGTGTACAATACTTCTTAGCGACTCGATCGTGCATCTGTTGCGTGTGTACTTCCCAGAAGTCCCTTCCCACTAACGGGTCGGGATTCCGGTTGTGAATACGCGTTCTGGACACTATAGACCAAGTAGGCTCACGTAAAGCTGCGACACGAGTGGTAAAAGAATAACGCCATTTCTTAAAAAAGGAGTTGAAAATGTTTTATCAATTCACAGTAGCCTTCTCATTAATTTGTTTGATTCTCATGACCGGATGCAGTGCTCTTTTTTCGGAGCAGGAGTGGAGCGACAATTACGCCCTCATGGAAGGCGTACAGTCTACGAGTCCACAAATGATTGACGGCAAATTGAACACTGTTGGTGAAACAACGTTCCCCGCAAGTACGGAGGGGTTCATGGGGGCGAATGCTGCATCGCAGGTGATTGTTACATTGCCCGAAAAAAAGGTCATCCGTCGGATTGTCATACACTCCGATAATTTGTCAGCGTTTGATATTTACGCAGATAAAGGGAGTATCGCGGTTGAAGCGGATTGGCAGCTTATTAAAGATGTGAAAAGCGTCAAAATGAGTCCATTTCAAGTTTCGCTCTTGATCCCGTTCCCGACAAATCGAATCCGGCTACGGGTTTTGGGCACCAAAGATGATGCCTTGCTAAATCGACAGCAACGCGCACGTTCGGCGGGCAGAGGATGGAATACAGGCAATCGCCGCGCCGCTGCGAAGATCCGGGAAATTGAACTCTACGGCTACAAGACTGCTGATCAGGTAGAGGCAGAGGAAGCTACCGATAAACGGGAAAAAGAACTTGATGATTTACTCCAATTAGAGTAACATAGAAATTGATACCGATGCCAGAGTCATTCAATTCTTCTTTAGAAGACATCTCTGAAAGTGCCAATGCTGTAGGAGCGAGCTCCGAATCGCGACTTCTTCGACAAAAGTACCGAAAAACCGAAAACTGAATGGCTCTGATACCAAGGCGGTTGTTTCTACAACACCGCCTCAACTTCATGCTATCCGGAGCGACAGCCGTGTCGTTATCCGGGACAAGGAGACAATATATGCGTTTTATATTATTCGTGATGACCCTCTCTGTAGTAGTTGCGTTATCAGGCTGTATTCTCGCGTCAAACCCTTCGTTTAACCGGAGCAAAAACATCGCACTTGACGCTACAAGTGAGGATACGAAGTACCATGATGATAATATGTACTCCGTTGGAGAGACAGGACCTATTCTCGAAGATGAAAAGGATGAAGCATCCCAGCAGGAATCTGATGACTACACCGAAGCGGTTCTTAAATGGCGACAGCCACAGACGATTCAACAAGTGGTCGTGAAAGCCGAGCCAGGGCAACTGGAATTCTTTTTCGTACAGTACATGGATGATGAGGGAGAATGGATCACGGTAAAACATGTCCGAGATAACATGCGTCCTGTTTACACGTTTACCTTGAGGGACCCAATTGTAACCACTAAGTTTCGCCTCAAAGTGCCGCGACGTTGGGATTCACGGCGCGTCGGCGGGCAGAAACGCTCAACACGCGGCGAAACCGGCGCACCGAGTATGCAGGAGTACAAGAAAATTCAAGAGATTGAACTCTATTATGCACTCCCACCCGACCCGATGGAAGCCGGAACAGCGGAATAGCACCAGAACCACTGGCAGTTATCGGAGGAATAGTTATCAGTTATCAGTTAAGAGGACTCTTGTAACTGAGAACTGACGACTGACAACTGATGACTCCTAAAACTGACGACTCCTAAAAATGCTTTCTAACGAGACAATCAGCCTAATTCATCTAAACATGATTCAAGGGGTTGGACTAAAAACCGTTCAACGCCTGCGCAATGCTTTTGGGAGCGCAGCGCGCACACTTCAGGCGACACCCGACGAACTCGAAAAGATAGACCAACTTTCGCCTGCTATGCTGGACCTCCTGAAGCGTAAACCTATTCAGTATCCAATAGAACGCGAATTGGAATTAATACGCGAATACGATTGTCAGATCCTGACGCTTTATGATGCCGCATATCCGCAGTGCTTGAAGGAAATTGATACACCGCCTCTCGTGCTGTATATCAGAGGTGAACTCACACCCGAAGACTCTCTCAGCCTTTCGATCGTCGGTTCTCGCGATGCGAAAGATTACGGACGAAAGGTGGGTTATCGACTGAGTTATCAACTCGCACAGCGCGGACTCACGATCGTTAGTGGGTTAGCGAGAGGTATTGATACTTCGGCGCATCGCGGCGCATTGGAAGCCGGTGGCAGAACAATCGCTGTGATGGGAAGCGGCTTGAGTTTCATCTATCCCGCGGCAAATAGTGATCTCGCTGAGAAAATTACCGAATCTGGCGCGCTAATTTCCGAATTCCCGATGGCGGTCAAGCCGAAACCGAGGAATTTTCCACGCAGAAACCGTATCATCAGTGGGCTAACGCTCGGCACTGTTGTCGTGGAAGCCTCAAACCGAAGCGGCGCACTCATTACCGCACGTCTCGCTGGTGAACAAGGCAGAGAAGTCTTCGCTGTACCCGGTGAGATCTTTTCCGAACTCTCAACCGGCACCCACAAGTTGATTAACAACGGCGCGAAACTCATCAATACTGTGGACGACCTCCTCAATGAACTACCACCTTACGCATTAAACCGGATCCAGTCCGATGTGCCAACATCGCAGGTGCCGGGCGCAGAGAGGGAGTCTTCACAAGAACAATCCACTGAAAAGAGCGATCCCAAACCTGCAGCCGCACAATCTCCCGCTAAAGTGCAACAACCCATCCAGAGCGCGCCGCCACCGGGTTTAACACCGGACGAGAGAACAGTGTTTGACGCTATTCAGGCACCCTCATCACATATTGATACGATTGTTCGGACGACACAACTCCCGATTGGTCAAGTGTCGAGTGTCCTGCTGATGTTGGAACTCAAAGGCATCGTTCAACAATTGCCGGGCAAACAATTCACTAAGAACGGTTAATAAATTGCCGCATCGTAGAGAGAAATTGAGATATTGAATGGAAACCAACCTAACCTTTCAGTATGACAGAGAAGCGGATATTTTGTCCGTAAACACTTGTACGCCGTATCCAGAACAGGAAAGCGAAGAGCTTGCTGACGAAATCATCGCGCGTTTCAATCCAGACACGGGTGACATCGAAAATCTGGAGGTTTTATTTTTCTCCACACGTTTGTTGCGTGAAGAACTTTTTCATTTACCCATTTCCGCCCGTTTACAGTTAAGCGAAGAATGATGAGATTCATCTTAAAAAAATGAAGATACTCGGCATTGATACCTCATGTGATGAAACCGCTGCAGCTGTTGTTGTGAATGGTAAAGAAGTGCTTTCCAATGTTGTCGCTTCACAGGTTGAGGCACATCAAGAATACGGGGGCATCGTCCCGGAACTCGCATCCCGCAAACACATTGAAGCCATTAACTACATTGTCAGTAGGGCGTTAGCAGAGGCGGATGTCACATTTAAAGATTTGGAAGCGATAGCCGTGACAAATCGCCCCGGCTTAATCGGGGCACTGCTTGTCGGTGTCGCAGCAGCGAAAAGCCTCGCTTATTGTCACGATCTGCCGTTACTCGGTATTAATCATATTGAGGGACATATCTACGCCAATTACATGGTGCATGATACGCTAACGTTCCCACATATCTGCCTCACAGTCTCTGGCGGACATACCCTACTCGTAGAAGTTCACAAAGGCTGGCAATACAAGGTGTTGGGAAGCACGCAAGACGATGCCGCCGGTGAGGTCTACGATAAGGTTGCGAAGTACCTCGGACTCGGTTTTCCGGGGGGTAAGGTCATTGATGAACTCGCACAGAAAGGGAATCCTTCAGCGATAAAATTCCCGAGACCGATGCGCAATAGCGGGGATTACCAATTCAGTTTTAGTGGTATCAAAACCTCAGTCCGTTATTTTGTAGAGAAAGCACGGCGGGCAGGCGTACTCGTGGAAAACGGGCGAGCGGAGGCTAAAGACGCAAATCCTGATACGGTGACCGTTGAAGATATTGCTGCGAGTTTTCAGGCTGCCGTTGTTGATGTCCTAACTTACAAGTCAATCCGTGCCGCGAAGTCCACGAGTGCCAGAGCAATAACGCTAACGGGCGGCGTTGCCGCAAATAGCCAACTTCGCGCTTCGCTGAAAATCGCCGCCGCTGAAATCGGTGCCGAAGTCTACTATCCGCCAATGAATTTGTGTACAGATAACGGCGCAATGATCGCCGGGATCGCTTACGAAAAATATAAGCAGGGACTCCGAGATGGTCTCTCTTTGAACGCTGCTGCAAACGGTTCTATTGTGGATGTCTAAACAGGAGACGGATTTTGGAATCTGATGTGTGTATTGAAGCTGTCCAATGCCTGAAATCAGGCGGTATTATTGCTATCCCCACCGACACCGTCTACGGGTTGGGAGCAGATCCTTTCAATCCGGATGCTGTCCAAAAACTCTATACCTGTAAAGGACGACCAGACGGTAAACCGATTCCACTCGTCCTGAGTTCGGTTGATGATGTCTATCGCGTTGCCCAAAACTTACCCGACTACTTCTTCCACCTCACGGATCGGTTTTGGCCCGGTGGTTTGACGATTATTGTTGAGGCAAAAGATCTGCTGCCTGTATTGACAGCCGGTGGCAACACGGTTGGCGTACGCATTCCGGACAATCCACTACTTCTGAAAATCCTGAAAACCTTTGGCGGCCCCGCGGCGATAACAAGCGCGAATCTTTCAGGGGAACCGCCAGCCACCGCTCCACAAGAAATTGGTGCCGAACTCGCATCCCGAATTGATGTGATTGTCGATGGCGGCAAAACACCAGGACCTATTCCCTCCACTGTCTATGACATCTCAGTCTCACCGCCGCTGATCCGACGGCACGGCGTGATTTCAGAAGAGACCCTCGCTAAGGAGCTCGCGTGCTACAACAAGCTTTAAAGCAGCTGCTACAATTTTTAGCCACACCTACTGGAAATTGGGTTATATTCGGTGTTATCAGTTTTGTCGTGTTGGCGATTGTCTATCACAAAAAGCGGCAGATTCCAGGGTTAACAGTAGAGGTTATCCGAGATGATACGTGGTTTATCAACCGCGACGACAACCATCGCCTCGCCATCGTTGTATCCTTGCATCTCATTAACAAATCCGCCGCGCCTATCCGGATTCGGACCTGTAAGTTGAGCGGATACGCCCCCAAGCCACCGCCTGAAAAATTGGTTTTAGAGGGACATGATACGAGCGTTGAACTTGAATACCCGAAGCACGATCTTTTTGCTGGGGCAGGTGGACATCCTTCCGAGCACACATCGGAGTACGTCCTCAATCCTTATACGGAACAACGAATGTGGGTTTTCTACCACTCCGGTATTGTCACAATGACGAATATGCTTCGCGCCCCGATTGTGATTAGAGATGTGAATCGGAAGCGTAAGTCTATCCAAATAGCAGTGCCTCGCAATATGGAGCAGATTCAGCTCTATCGCGAGGCAGCAATGCGGTGGTGATTAAGCGAGTTCGGAAAGTTTGACGGTTCTGCCATCCGCTGCTGCGGACATATCGGCAGCGAACACAACACGGTGCGTCTCAAACGCCGTATCAAAATCGGTCAACGGCATCGGTTCATTGCGTCCAATACTGTCTATGAACGCTTGGAACTGCGGTTCATACGGATGATCACTAACATCACCGGAATCAATGAGTGAAGTCTCAAGTGTGCTCCACTTACTTTTATCCATCCCTTTAATTTTTGAGGAATAGATACGGTTGTCAAGTAGGCTGCCTTCACTGCCGACGAGATGGATATGGAAGTAGTAGGGCTGCAAGCAGTCTACACAAGAGGTAACTTTCCCTATCTTTCCACCGCCTTCAAACTTAAGGAGACTCACACTTGTCGTTTTATATTCGTAGGGTTGGAAATCGGCACCTGTAGATTGTGTGTGATAACCGGTTACCTCTTCGACATTTCCATCCATAAAAAAGAGAAGTGCATCAAGCGCATGGCAGCCAGCGGTGAGGAGTGTACTACCACCAAAATCTTTTTTCATGTTCCATTCATATTGTCCGTACCAAGGTCCGATACCGTGATAATAGTCAACCTCGGCGTAATGGAGTTCACCGAGCAGTCCGTTGTCAATTACCGAACGGATCATCGTGAAATGTGCACTGTATCGGCACTCAAAGCAGACACAGACATTGACACCGTTGCTTTTGACAGCATCACGAACGGCTTTCGCATCTTCGTACGTAAGGCAGATCGGTTTCTCGATAATGAGATGTTTTCCGGCTTCTGCAGCAGCGATGGCTTGTTCCGCGTGAAAAGGGTGTGGCGTGCAAATATCGATGATATGTACATCTGGGTCGGCGAGCATTTTATCAAAATCAATATAGGCTTTAAGGGGGGTTCCATAAGTCTCTGCCAATGCAGATTCATCGTGTTCGCGACGTGAGCAGATAGCAGTGACATCCGAACCTGTAACGGC
>VXXH01000812.1 GCA_009835515.1 Candidatus Poribacteria bacterium | reverse complement strand
GGTATAACTCCTGAAGAACTTTCGGACTATTATCTCAATGTTCGGAGAAATGATGAGCTGCGCTACAAACAATTACTCACTCAGCACGATAAAAATACTTTGATTCAGCTGTTAGATGGAAATAATAAAGAATGGTTCCGAATTGTTGAGCAGGATGCGGCAGGGACTCTGGTTCAGTTGGTGGTGGATGAAGAACTCCCGGCTAACGCTGCTCCTCGGTTGATAGAGAATTATCGCTTTTTTGAAACCGAACTTAAAAACGCCGACCTTAAGGTGGTATATGCTGGAATTCAAAGGTTACGAATCGTAGATATCGTGCTTGATCGCCCTGACGATAACCCTCAATTGATTTTTGAGAGTCTCAATTCTACAGGACTTGAACTTTCTGAAGCGGACCTCATTCGCAATTATGTACTTATGGGACAAAAACCCAGTTTCCAAAACAGACTTTATGAAATCTATTGGTTTCCTATGGAACAACGTTTTGGAGACCAGGATGCCGGTCGGTTCGACGAGTTTATTAGGGACTATCTTACGTTAAAGACTCGGCAAATTCCTAATATTAGGAACGTTTACGATAGTTTTAAACGGTATGTTCAGGAGAAAACGAACTCAGAAACGTCTGAAACTATAGAAACTATTGTTGTGGACATTTCCCGCTATTCAAAGCACTATGTTTGTATCGCCCTAGGCAAAGAAAAAGATGCAGAGCTTCTGGGTTGCTTTTCCAGTATCAATACTCTTGAAGTTACAGTTGCTTATCCGTTCTTGCTTGAAGTCTATGAAGACTATAAGAGAAAACTCATCGAAAAATCAGAGTTAATCGAGATTCTGCAATTAGTAGAGAGTTACGTTTTTCGTCGAGCGATATGTGACATTCCAACGAACAGTTTAAATAGAACTTTTGCTGGTCGACTGATGCCGAAAGTTAACAAAAGCAACTATCTCGAAAGTCTCAAGGAGGCTTTTTTGAGTTTGGTAAATCAGTCAGACAGGTATCGCTATCCTGTAAATTCTGAATTCAAACAAGAATTTCTGGTTAAAGGCGTGTATAATAACCTCAGAAGATGCCGGTATTTGCTGCGCAAACTAGAGAATTATGAACGTAGACATCCACACAGTTGTCTGGACCAGTCAATTGAGCATGTGATACCACAAAACCCCGATCTGTGTGAGGAATGGCAGCGAGAATTAGGCGAAAACTGGCGTGAGATTCGGGAAAAATACCTTCATACGATTGGAAATCTCACTCTAATTGGATGGAAGGACAATCCGGCGTTAAGTGATTTATCTTTTCAAGAAAAACAGAAGGCAAAAGGTGGGTTTTGCGAGAGTGAGTTGCATTTGAATCGAAGCCTGTGTCGGGCAAAGCAATGGAATGAAAAATCTGTTCTAACCAGGGCTGAGGAACTCGCTGAGAAAGCAATCAAAATCTGGATTTATCCTGAATGAAAACTTATAAAATCTATCTTGATAGTTGTTGTGTAAGTCGTCCTTATGATAGTCAGACACAGAATAGAATCAAATCTGAAACTACAGCTATCATGCAGATTATTTCTCGCTTTTGGAGTGGGGAATAGCAGGCAATTACCAGTAAGGTCTTACAGTTTGAGATTAACCAAATTTCTGATTTAACAAAACGTTCTTTCGTAAAGGCACTCCTAACTTCCATACCTCAGACTATTTTTGTTACTGTTGGTGTGTCGGAGACCTTGAGAGGTAAACAGTTGGAAGCATTAGGATTTAAAGAGTACGACGCTTTGCATATCGCTTGTGCTGAAAGCGGTAAAGCAGATGTTTTTTTCACTGCAGATGATGCTGTGATTAGAAGGGCAAAACGCCTGCAATCTCAACTTCACGTCCAAGTCGAAAATCCACATACATGGTTACAGGAACACATTGGAACTGGAGATAATTATCATGACCGATGAGCAAATTTTGGAACTCGGTTTTAAGGCATTAGTTGACAAACTTGGCCCCGTTGGAATGGTGCGCTTTATCCATCAATTTCGAGCAGGCACAGGCGATTACACCAAAGAGCGGCAGCAATGGGTCGGCATGTCCGATGTTGAAACGCTCGCGAAACAGATCCAACAAGATGGAAAAGATGCTGAGTGCGCTGCCAACAAGCTTAAAACTATAGTAACCTAAGTTACCCCTATTTACAGATATGGCACTCCGGAATTAACGCCGAATGTGCGCGTGGCATTCAGTAGGAGCGGGGCAGTTTGAATATGCCATTTTCTATAGATATATCACGTCTACAAGCTAAGGAAAATGCCTGAAAAACCGTGTTGAAATACTCGAAACTCATTATAGATTTGGAGTGTGGTTGGAATATAAGTATTGGATATCTCAGCATCGTTCAGCCCAACTACGGAAACCTCAAATTGACACCTATGGTGCATCGGAGTATTACTCCCTACTATAGTTAGAGAAAGGTTCTTACCCTATGGTTGATGCGTATTACACAACTGACGAATCTCATTATAATGAGTGTCTTGAGAAGGGCACCATTGTTCCGACGAAAGATTGGTATGGTAAAAGGTTTTGCATCGAGGATTTTTTAGCAGGCGATCACAAATATATTTTTCTGTTCGTCAATGATCGTTATAGTATTTTTGACGAGGACGGAAAGGACAACACTTTCGGTTTCGTCTTGGATGCCGAGGCGTTGGTCACAGAAAGCAATGCCCTTGTAGGCCCCGACCTGCTAAACGAGTATCGCGCCCTGATCAACGAATGCGCAACGTTTTCTGTCCAACAAAACCCAGCACTCAAAAATGTCCAATTGATTGTTCGAGGCGTACTTGCTGGTGCTGTTACCGAACCCGGCGTTGCTGAGACAATGCTGCTTTTCAGAACACGTGTATCTGAACTTCAAAACGAACATCGCTGTCGGGGAGAGGCAGCACTAAAACTTTTGCGAGAATCAACGGAGCCGTTGGAGCTGCTCGTCGGCGGGGCTTCACCATCACCGGAATAGCACAACTCCGGTAGGTTTGCTTTCTAAGCACGCGTCAGATGCACGCAAACTTAAGCGAAAACCGGTTTTTGACAGCGGAAAAAACCGAGCGAAAACTCTATAATTAAAGAGGGTTTCAAGTCGTGTTGATGCCGAAAAGGCAAGGTAACAATGTTGCGTTCGGCAGATGCCGAAATGGATTGCGGTTTTCAGTAAAGAAATGCTATCTGGGTAAGTCTACAGGGACGGCATTTTCTTTGTCGGTGTCGCGACAAACGGAAGGTGCTGCCGTAATCGGCATCGCCTGTAGCGTGGTAGTGGAGCAAGGTGGGTGTGCGTACGCGCACTGCCACCGCCGCGCAACGGGATCTAACGCTTTGCGGGATTCTGTTGTGGCATCGGTACGTCTGGATATGACCTTATGGCGTGAGGGTATTCTTTTCCAAACCCTTGATTGAGAAACAAGCGAAGGCGGAGCGTGTGGAGCGTGCGGAGTGTAGCGTTGGCGGAACGGCGGCTGACTGGAGAGAGCGAAGCGAACGCAAGTCAGACAGCCTCCGCCAGAAAGCGGAACGTAAGCCTCCGCCGTAGCGATAGCAGTGTAGCGAAGTCAGGCGGTGCGTACGCGCGCTGCCTGCGTCGCGCAACGGTAATGACACACTCGCGGTCTCACTGTGGAAGTCTTAATATTGAAAAGCGCGGCAGCACCGATTAGGAAGGGGTGGGGGTCGGGCGTTGTGGCGGTGGCTCAAAAGATTCAAAAACGGATATCAAGGCGGAGTGTGCGTTGTTTTCCGTTTGTGGAAAGCGTTACCTGCCTGTGCTGTATGTCAACGATCTTCGTCTCCGCGTCAAGGTTATCACCGGTAGTAACGAGATGTGTCTGATGCCCTGCGGTCGTTTGAATGATGGCACGTGGCGGACTGTTCCCGTTAGACGCAAGAATTGTGCCTAATAATCTGTACGGTTCACTCGGGCGCGGGGTGTCCAGCCGAGCGGACGGAACAGGTTATTGTCTATGATGGTGCGGTCGTAGGCTTCGGAATCAAAGACGACTGGCGTGAAGTCTACACCACGCACTGCGTCTCCGCGAACGACCTTGACGCTCAGGGGTGCTTCTCGCGACGACCGACGCAAGACAAAGACGACCCCCAAGCAGCAATAAGAACGCGCCCGCTATCAGAAGATAACAAGCGCGTCGGTTGAAAAGGTTTGATTGTCTTTCAGACATCGTTTGTCGGTCGACGGCGGAGACCTCTCACTCGTAAGAATGCCAGCCACTCCCACTCGTAGAGCAAGACCACTCATCGTTGGTGCAACCCGTAAATGAAGCACCGCAGCCAATGCAGGTAACACTCTGATGGTTCGTATAAGAATCCGGATCCGTCGGATCATAAGAACCCGAACAACTCGAACACGTCGGCGAACCGCTACCACCAGGGTCTCCACCCGAACCATCGCCCGAACTCGGACAATTCGAGCAACCCGTCGCGCAATCCGAACACGCTGGCGTGCTGTCCACGAAATACTCATGACTATGATCCGAACAGGCATAGAAACTTGTCACCGAGCAGAAGGTACCGTTGGAATCCACCGAAGAACAACTCGCCTGTAAGGAATGATCCCCGGAAGTGCCGACACTATGAACGCCACACGCTAACATCGTCGGCGTGCTACCCGAATTCCCGTTGTTGTTATTGTTGTTAACCGTTTGGGGACTACTCCCATCACCCGGACCACACTTTGATGTCGTATTTACACCCGTGACCAACGTCGAATGCGACCGCGCAATATACGTACATTTCCGATAGTCACCAGGACAAATCGTCTCCGTCCAACCATGCGTCGTTTTTTTCCATTTATATAAACCACAATCCTGCGGCTGATGACGCGCTTTCCCCGAACTATTACACGTGTAGTAGACCACATTACAGCCATACAGATCGTCGGATGTCCCACAACGCGCATAATGCACCGTCCGCGCCATTGACGGTGAGGACCAACTCAGACCACAACTGCCATCATGACACCAAAATGACGGCACATTCTCGTTCAATGACGGCGGCTGGTACGCAGAAATACTGTGTGCTGAAGCATACGAGTAAGTGCCGCCATGATTTGACGAGTTATGACCCGTGACAACAGAACTATACGCATTCCAAGCACTCTTATAACGCGCAATCGCCGCGGAGGTCTCCCAAATACGCGTCCGCAACTCTGAGATCGCGGACTCATACGCAGATTCTAACGCCGATGACGCATTGATTGAACCCGCTAAGCCTAACGCCCGAACCGCCGTCGAAATTGCGGACGGCACCGACGCATATAACGTCGAACCACCCGACACATACGCAATTGAAACCGTCGCCGCACCCTGAAACACCGAACCCAACGTCAGACGTTTGCCACGATTGATCTCCTTGATATTTTGATCATACACAGAACCTATCGTCTGCATCAGACTACGAGCAGATTCCGCAAGCGTGTTCTTGTTCTGAGATTCGGTGAGCTTATTGTCCTGAATTGTTTTTGCGTTCTGTTCTGGCTGGTTGTAGTCGGCAGCAGCAGAGAACGCAAACACTGATAACAACACACAAAAAATCGCTGAAAAATAAAATTGTTTCCTTATCTGCTTTCTCCTAACTCAGGTAGGTCCGGGTAGGTCGCGCTACGGACGATTAAAGACGGCCACGTATAGTCACGATAATTATCAATTATATTAGAGTCATATTCAAGGACTGGCCACGCTAACATCTTCAAATCATTATGTCGCGCCCGCACATGCCAATCGGAACTCGTAATCGGATAACGTTCATTAACTTCAGAGAATAACAGCCTATCCATCTTTTCTGCGGCGCGTTGGAATTCAGGACTCTTGCCGTGTTCCGACATCGGGATCGTATGCCCATAATAAATATAGTCGTATATGGCATGAGCGAGCTCCATCGCCTCGGTATCGTCGGCAGGGAAATCGGAGAGGTAGTCCGCAGACCAATGCCTACGCTCCTTGCCCTGTTGACGCAACGCCTCTACGGGATCGCTCGCAAGCAGTTCGGCATGATACGTCAACTGCATCGCGGGTTGCGACGCGTCGGATGCGACGGTTGCTTCGGACGTATTGACTTCCGCAGGCACTTCCGAGACGACTTCTGCTTCGTGAGGTCCCTCGTGCCAAGTGCCGTTAGCATGGACGTGTCCGCCTTGCGAGGTATCGCCCTCGTTGAATTCCGCTGTGGGTTGCTGATTTTCTTTTTCGTTCCATTCTTTGATGCGTTCTTCTCTGCGAGCGAGATCCTCTGCCGTTTGCTTCTCGACATGCTGCTGATAAAGCAGACTTCCGCCGACGCAGAAGATAAAGAACGCTAACGCGCCTATAAAAAGGCGATTGCTGAAAAGGTCTTTAAACATCGTAAAGACTCCTTTTTTGATTCCGACACACGTCTGTGTCGGGTTGAATTCAACTTTTAGGGCGGTTGCAGGAAAAGGCGAAAAGCAAGGCTAACGGCAACGCTCCCCGTTAGGGTGCTGGTCTCTATTGTAACACAGAAATCGTCTGCTATGCTATGATAGAAACCAGCACTGTCAAAATTAGTCTTTGGCAGTGCCGCGTCGCTCGGTACTCGTAATACCGGCGGCACACCTAAAAAATAGGACGCTGCCCTGTTCGTCTCGAAAAAACGAAACGGACAGATATAGGATAACAA
>VXXH01000216.1 GCA_009835515.1 Candidatus Poribacteria bacterium | reverse complement strand
ATTTTAAACAATACTTTTTTCGATTAAAAGTTTCAATCAGAGGATTCGGATAATTTGGCAAACTTGGGATCCAAAACTGACGATAAAACAGGAGAAAGTGCTCCGACCATGAACGCACAGAAAACCGTACTGATTGTTGATGCCGATCGCGGTGAGCGCGAACTTGTCTGTGAAACGCTTGCAGGCAAAGGGCTTCGCCTCGTTGTCACAGGTAACATGTATCAGGCGTTTCATCAGATTGAGCACCTAAAGGTAGATATTCTTATTGCGCCATTAAAAGCGGAGCGGATTGATGGCTTAGCGCTGTTAGAAGCGGCGATCCAGCACCATCCAGATGTCGGTGTCGTTTTTATTACAGAACCGAACATTTTAGAGACCGACATCGGTATCAAAGCGATGCTCGCATATAAAGATACCTATTTCCTGCCGAAACCGGTTAACCCTGTCCATTTGGCGGCACTTTTGCAGAGAACGCTCGAAAATCAACGCCTTGCGTTTGAGAACAGACAGCTCCAGTCACAAATAGATGAAAAGGAAGGCTTACGCCGACTTACAGGCAATTCGCCCCAAATCATCAAAATTCGTGACATGATAACGCAGGTCGCACCGACGAAAGCGACTGTGATGATTTATGGTGCGCGCGGGACTGGGAAGGAATTGGTCGCCCGTGCGATTCATCACCGCAGTTTGCGACGCGGTTCGCTCATCGCTTTTAATTGTGCGACCCTAAACGAGAACCTCGCAGAATCTGAACTCTTCGGACATGAACGCGGCGCGTTTAGTGGGGCATATTACCAACGGAAAGGTAGATTTGAACTTGCACACAGCGGTACGCTGTTTCTCGACGAAATTTCACAGCTCAGTCTATCTAATCAAGCGCGCCTTTTGCGCGTACTTGAAGAACGCGAATTTGAACGGGTGGGTGGCGACAAAACCATTCAGGTAGATGTTCGCGTTGTTTGTGCCACGAACCATGATTTGGAAGCCGCATCCCAAAAGCGAGAGTTCCTCCCAGATCTCTATGACCGACTCAACGTGGTGCCTATTCATCTCCCAACGCTTCAAGAGCGTATTGAAGATGTCCCGTTGCTCGTGAAGGATTTTCTTGACGAGTTTTGCATACAAAATGGGAAACCTCTGATGACTATTGCCCCAGAGGCCATTAGAACATTGATGAAATACGAGTGGCCAGGGAACGTACGCGAATTGAAAAACTGCATTGAAGGGATTGTTGTGATGTCCACGCGATCGGCGATCCAGCAAATTGATTTACCTGAACGCATCCTCAAAGCAACCGGAACAGCGTTTTCAAATCTACTTTCGGTCCCCGATGTCTGGCAGTCAGTTGACACAATCGAGGATAAACAGCGTTTAAATGTACAAGTTGGTATGTCCCTTGATGAAATTAGCCGGGAGGCACTGCGGGCGACCCTCGAATCTGTGAACAATAACAAAGCAAAAGCCGCAGAAATACTCAAAGTGAGCCGACGCACAATCCAGCGGAAAGCAAAAGAATACGATTTGAACGATGAAGAAGACCCGTGATACTGTGCCTCAATAGTCCTGAGACAACAGTTTCTGTTTATTCGCGTAAACGTGTTTGTAGTAATCTACGCGTTTAAGTTGCGAAGCTGCCGCCTCATCAAGGACAACAACCGTCTGTGGATGCATCTGTAGCACCGATGCTGGCACCTCTGCTGTAATCGGTCCCTCCACGGCGTTTGCAATCGCTTCGGCTTTTGATTCGCCGCTTGCCAATAGCAGGCACTGCTTCGCTTCCATGATTGTGCCTACTCCCATTGTAATCGCCATCTTCGGGACAGCATTGACAGTGCCGCCGAAATGTGGAGCGTTCGCTTCAAGCGTGCTCTGCGTCAGCGTTTTAATGCGAGTCCTGGAACCGAGGGAAGAACTCGGTTCATTGAAACCGATATGTCCATCTTTTCCGATGCCGAGGACTTGGATGTCAATGCCGCCAGCATTCACAATCGCCGCTTCGTACTTTGCACAAAATTCCTCATGTCCGATTACTGTGCTCTGTGGAATATGACAATTCTCTGAGGGAATATTGACGGCATTGAAAAAGTGGGTCTCCATAAAGGTATGGTAGCTGTACGGGTGATTGGGCGGAATCCCGACGTACTCATCAAGGTTAAAAGTCGTCACGCCTGAGAAATCGAGTCCATCTGTTTTGTGCATCTGGACTAAGGCTTCGTAAAGTCCAATCGGTGTGCTACCGGTGGCAAGCCCCAAGACGAGGTTCGGCTTTTTTAGCAGCGCGTCTCGGATGATTTCAGCTGCGACATCGGCAAGCCGCGTGTAAGTCGGTTGAATAATAACTTCCATGTACTTCTCAATCCCGCTTTCTAAACGTAATAACACAGTTTATAGGGAGTGAAACGGTCGCGCCTCAACCCTACATATTTCGTTCAATTTATAGTGAATTTTGTAATGGTTTATACATTTTGCTCAGGACTTAACCCCCCTAACCCCCCTTATCAGGGGGGAACTTGGGACGTTGTAATGTATAAGTATTTTTAGAATTTACTATAAAATGCCAACGGAGTGTGCCTACGACTTTGGCAACCTCATCTGGACATTCATGCGGGAGGTAGTGTCCAGCGTTAGGTACCCAGACCCATTGAATATTCGGATTGGACGGAATGCGCAGCAGCTGTTCAGTTAAATCATTCCGTCCCATACCGCCAAAAACCTCCAAGATAGGGATGCCTGCATGTTGTAGGTAGGTGTAAGCATCAAAATCTTTGACAGATGCCCAGAAATCGCGCCAGATTTCGGCTTGAAAGCGGTTTCGCGTCACTTCAGCCTTCCGCTGAATTTGAGCAACCGTCGCCTGTGACAGCGAACCGTAAAACCGTCCAGCGTCGAAGGCACTCCCCGCTGAGGAGAGACTGGTCCAGCCCTCCAGCAAAACAAGCCCGACAATAGAAGATGAACGCCGCGCAACTTCCATCGCAACCATACCACCGAGACTATGCCCAACAATCATTAATTCGTGAAACCCCAAATGATTTGCAAGGTGTCCAACATCTTCAGCAAGGCTACCTAATGTAAAGGGTTGTGTAGGCACGCTGCTCTGCCCATGCCCACGAAAATCGAGCCTGATAAAACGCTGGTTACACGGTAACCTTTCAGTCACCGGCATCCAGTCTGACGTATCACACCCTGTGCCGTGTAAGAAAAGTAACGGAGGCATCCGACTTCCAGAATCATGATAAGCCATCTCCCCCCAAGGCATAGCGATTGTTACCATGGTTGCGTGAGTCCAATAGGAAATAGCACCAACGAAAACGGCTTTACGGTGCCAAATTCCATATCCTCTCGGCTGTCCCACCGAGGATCTGTTCCTTGTCGTTGTCTGTTAGGAACGGAAGTCCTTCCCGCATGAGCCGAAGTTCCTGTTCTAAAGAGGGCCAGTTGTGCTTTTGTCTATGGTGTCCGGGGTAACCTGTCCCCCACACCGTCCGTTCCGCGCCGAAAACTGAAAGCAATTTTTGAATGAACGGGTGCACGTCTGCGTATGGAAAATCTTGATGCGAACGTCCGGCAACGTCCGATAACTTGAAATGGATATTATCGTACCGCGCAAGGTCCACGATGGGTTGAAAAGCCGCCGCGTCGGTATCTATTTGTGGGTACCCCATGTGATCAAGGATAAGCGTTAGGTGTGGGTACTGTTGCGCAATAACAGCGACCTGATCTGCGAACTCCGCGCGAAGGTGAAATTGGATGATTGCGTCCAGAGCCGCAATCTCTTCCCACATCGGCCCGTTCTGTTGGGTTAGCAATATCTTTTCATCAGGATAGTACATCGGATGGAAGCGGAATCCTACCAACCCGCGATCTTTTACCCAGTATCGGACCTGCGCTGCATTGCCTGGGTCTTGTGGATCGATTAAGCCGTGTCCGATGAACCGATCAGGAAATCGTTCTACTGAATCCGCGATATAGCCGTTATCCCAAGTCGACCAACTCGTTTGCACCAATACCGTCCAGTCTACACCGCACGCTTCCATCTCCGCCAAGAGTTCGTCAGCGGTACCGGGTTCATCTGGATAGGAATTCCAACTCGGTGCTGTAGGACCGACAGGATATTTGGGTGGCTCAATTTCCCAGACATGAACATGTGTGTCTACAATCATGGAAGACTCCTTAATGCCGTGTTTAGAACAGAAATTGGGCATCCACTTTTCCGCCAGTTTGTACCGTTGTAGCCGTTGGAATCGTAATCAATCCATTTGCTAATACAAGGGAGTGCAGAATCCCTGACCCTTGTGGTCCGGTTGTTTCAGCAATGTATTGCCCATCAGACTCCGTGAGAATTGCGCGCATGTAATTAACGCGTCCATCTCTATTGGTGACGGTTTCAGTTAAGGTGGCTTTGAAGGTCGGACGTAATAGTTTTTGATGTCCAGCCATTTTCAAGAGTGCGGGTCGAACAAAGAGTTCAAAGACAACGAGCGAAGAGACTGGATTGCCGGGCAATCCAAAAATAGGTTTTCCGTCAGCGATCCCGTAAGCCTGCGGTTTTCCGGGTTTCATTGCGACGCGCCAGAAGTTAATCTCACCTAATTTCGCCAACACAGTTTTCACCACGTCGTGTTCTCCGACCGAAACACCACCACTTGTAATAAGCGCGTCAGCCTTCGCGAGGGCAGCACGAAAGATCCGCTCTGTTTCTGCTTCATCATCAGGCGCGATCCCCATATCTATTGGCACACCACCTGCCTCTTCGACTTGTGCATAGAGTCCATAACGGTTGCTATCCCGAATTTTTCCCGGTTCAAGCGGTTCACCGAGGGGTGTCAGTTCATCACCCGTCGAAACGATTGCGACGGTAGGCTTCCGATATACTGAAACCTCTGCGCAATTGAGAGAGGCAAGCATCGAGATTTCTGGTGGACGCAGGTGTTTTCCTTTTCCCATCACCTGCTGACCTTCCGCAACACTTTCACCAGTGAAACGGACATTTCCAGTTTCGTCAATACTTTCAAAGATTTTGACTTTATCTCCATCCTGCTGCGTAACCTCTTGCATCACAACAGCATCGGCACCGTCAGGCATCATTGCCCCAGTCATGATTCGCGCCGCTTGTCCTGTTGCGAGCTGTTTTGTTGGAGCATACCCGGCAGCGATTGTCTCTACAACCGAAAGCACGGCAGGATTCTTCTCGGAAGCGTTTTTTACATCGGCTGCGCGAACGGCATATCCATCCATCGCCGAATTGTCAAATGGCGGGATATTTTCCGTAGCGTGCAGTGCCTCTGCAAGAACATAATCCGTACAATTGTGAATTTCCCGCTTTTCCGAGGGTAAAACCGGAATGGTATCTAACATCCGTTGGCGGGCTTCGTCAACACTTAGCATCTAAATTTCTCTCCTTTGGATATTCTCATATCCAATATCTTGACATACTCACCCAGCTAAAGCAAGGGTGATTCTGGTATCTTCAAGAACAGCTTACGATAGCAAGTCTGATGTTCTCTACTCCAAAGGTTGATGCCCCAACCGTAAGAATGTTAATAGCCGCATTAAGATCGCGGTCATGATGAGTATTACAATGTTCACACGTCCATGTTCTATCACTCAACTCAAGAGAAACACGCATATCACAGATATGGCACACAGAAGTCGTCGGTTGCCACTGGTCAATGAAGGCAACACGCTTACCGCGTTTCTTTGCTTGCCACTTGACTTTCTGGAGAAATGCGTAGAATCCAATATCCGACACTTTACGACCCCAGAGGCGTTTCATCCCATCAAGGTTCAAGGTCTCAAAGAACAGCACATCAAATCTACGCACAAGTTCAAGGGCGAGTTTCCAGTGATGATCTTCGCGTTGCCTCTTGACTTTGCGATGCATACGGGCATGATGTTGACGCGCACGCTCTCGGTTGTTACTTCCACGCTGTTTGCTGGAAAAGTTGCGAGTAGCGGTTCGGACGTTATCAATAGACTCGGTGTAAAAGTGAGGCGATTTATATTCTTTACCGTTAGAGCAGGTCAGCATTGTTTTGATGCCCATATCAAACCCTGCAGCATTACCCGTCATTGGCTTGAGATGCGACTGAATGTGATCCGTAACAACAGACATGTAAAAATCGCCAAGGGTATCTTCTTTGAGAGTAACAGTTTTGATATTACCAAATATAGGGCGACTGAGATTAAATCGGTAAGTTTTCCCCATGATCGCCACGCGATCGCTGTAGATGCCGAAGCCTTTGGCGCCCGCGACAGGGGCAGCAAACTTGTAGCCAGATGGACACATCGTGAATGAATACGGCTTACGAAACGATCTAAACTTTGGAGGACGCTTGGCGATTTTCTTATAGAACCGCTCGTATCCTTCATCAAGGCGTTTGAGGATTTGACGGGCTGCCCACGAATCTAACTCACGCCAGTGTGCAAATATCTCGGGGTGTGATTTACGCAGGATCGTAAATTCACGTGACATTTCTTTGTAGGAGAGATACGGCAATCCAAGAGAATATCGCGTGCGTTGCCATCCGAGAAAGTAGTTCCATATTGTGTGTGCTATCCACGTTTTGCGTCGTAAGTTGCCTAGACGTGGCGCACGAAAGAGTTTGTAAGTTGTGGTATACATGGTGTTCCTTTACATGATGATACCGACTTCGATAGGTGCGGTGGCACTCTCAAGCGAG
>VXXH01000219.1 GCA_009835515.1 Candidatus Poribacteria bacterium | reverse complement strand
CTATCAATATTAGTACACATCTATTTCAGATGCAGGCATACTACCCCGCGGCGAGCCACTGCTACTACGGCGTGATGATTCTCGCAGTAATCTATGCTCGACCCCGCGAACAAAACATTCTGTTCGGTCTCACAGCCGTTGCGAATTGGGTCTATGTCTTCCGCTACCCGACTCAGACAGGGAGCATCATCATTGCGCTGCTCTATCCGTTCCTTGTGTTTGGTGTTATCCGTATCATCCGTCAATTCCAAACCCAGCGCCGTAGCCGTGTCGAAGAGATGGCGGAGATACATAGCGTCAACGCGAATTTAGAAAAACAGATAAGAGACATCTCTACACTTTTTGAGGTGAGTCAAGCGGCGAACGCGAACCTTGAGCTGCAGGGACTCTTTCAGCGCATCATCGAGATTTTGTCCAAACGTCTCGGGATATATCGCGGTGCTTTGCATCTCTATGAAAACGGAAAGGTCGTCACTTCGGTAGAAACTGTCTTAGGACTCACCCCGGCTGAAATGAAACGCGGCACCGACAACCAAATGGAAGACATCCAGAAACAGGTGCTGACATCAGGTAAAGCGATCGGTGTACCACAAACCCGGAGTCCGCTGAGTTATATTAAATTCTTTGAGCCAGAACGCGTCGAATCTAAAGATGTAATCGCTTTCTGGTGTATCCCAATTATTGTCGAAGAGCACGTTATCGGTACATTGACAATTGACAAGGCTTCGGATGAATTTTCAGCAGAAGATGACCGGCGGTTATTGACAATTATTGCTTCAACTATTGCGCAACGCGTCAAAATTCAGCAAACGATCGACGCGCTCGTTGAATCAGAACGGATGGCAACACTCGGAAGGTTAGTCCGAACGATCGCACACGAAGTGCGAAACCCGTTGGGCAGTATCCGACTCGGCACCCAGCTCCTCCAACACACTGAGACAGAAGGAGATTCACAAACTGGCACCCATCCCGACGACGTACAACTCTCTCAAGATGAGATTCAGGAATACACCGCGATCATTATCAAAGAGGTGGATAGGCTCAACCGGTTTATTGAACAGTTACTCGCTTTCAGCAAACCGGCGATGCAGGTCGCGAAACGTACCGACATCCATCAACTGCTTGAGGAGAGCCTCACGATCTGCCGTCCTGAACTCGAGCACCATGCTATCACAGTCGCCACACAATACGACAGTGACTGTCCGCAAGTGAATATAAACGAAGACGGCATAACGCAAGTGCTTCTCAATCTATTCTACAATGCCATTGAAGCAATGAATACAGAAGGGACATTGGCTATTCAGACAGAATACCTACCGGCAAAGGAAGTCATCCATGTACGGGTTCAAGATGACGGTCCGGGAATTCCATCCGAAGATATTCCAATGCTCTTCGATCCGTTTTATACCACCAAACAGAAGGGAACAGGGCTTGGACTTTATATTAGCCAAAAAATTCTTGCCGAGCACCAAGGCGGCATTGAAGTTGATTCTAATCTTGAAGTCGGCACAGCATTTGTCATGTCACTTCCCGTCAATTAACTGCTTGTGGACGTGTCCTTCACGCACAACGTAACAGAGGAGGTAGTTTTCAGTTTTCAGAGAAATAGCCTTCAGCGGTCAGCAGTCGGCAGTCAGCAAGAATAGCCATTAGCCATCAGCAATCAGCAAAGAGGCGTTGGACTCACCAAATACCCTCTTTACTGACCGCTGAGAGGTTTTTTCATGCCTCACAGTGAGAGAAAAACCGACCTGATAGCCGACGGCTAACCCGCTGAAAGCCGATAGCCGATAACGACTCCTACTGACAACTGACAACTATAATTTATGCCAAATCTTGTGCTTATCGCTGATGATGATGATAGCCTTCGACACATACTCGCCGCCACTCTCGAAAAGACGGGATATAACACCCTGAAAGCGCGAAATGGGGCGGAGACCCTCGCGTGTGTCAAGGAGACAAATGTTGATGTTATCCTGCTTGATATCTGGTTGGGCGACGCAAACGGGCTTGAATTAATTGAGGACATCCAGCAGTACAATAGCACCGCCTCAATCATTATAATCACGGCACACGGCACAACGCAAACCGCTATTGATGCAGCGAAACAACGCGCTTACGGATACCTCACTAAACCGATTGATCAGAAGCAACTCATTGAACTTGTCGCGCGCGCCGCATCTGCAACACAGCAGACGAAGAATGTCAAGGCATCTACTACACCTGATTTCGATAGACACGGGAAAATGGTCGGGCAGAGTGCTGCAATGCAGGAGGTATACCTCAAGATTGGGCGCGCCGCTGTCAGCGATGAAACCGTTCTTGTCTTAGGCGAAAGTGGTACCGGTAAAGAACTCGTCGCCCAATTGATTCATCAAAACAGTCGTCGGGTTCACAATCCGTTCGTGGTTGTTGATTGTGGTGCCATGCCGTCGAGTCTCATTGAAAGCGCGCTCTTCGGACACGTCAAAGGCGCGTACACGGATGCACACAGCGCAAGAAAGGGAAAATTTCAACAGGCGGACAGCGGCACAATCTTCCTTGACGAAATCGCAGAATTGCCCATCGAAGTCCAGATGAAACTCCTGCGCGTCCTACAGGAACGCGAAGTAGAACCGATGGGCGGCACCGAAACACATGCTGTCGATGTCCGAATCATCGCCGCTACGAACCGTAGACTTGAAGCCGCAATTGCGCAGAAATCGTTTCGGGAAGACCTTTACTATCGTCTCAACGTCATCCCGATTTCGCTCCCGCCGCTACGGGAGCGGAAAGAGGATATACCGGAACTCATAGATCTGTTTATACGCCAGTTTGTTGAAGAATATCAATTGCCTGAAATCAGCGTATCCATGGAAGTCATTAAACAACTTACGGCTTATGATTGGCCCGGCAACGTCCGGGAATTAGAAAACGCCATCAAGCGCGCACTCGTCATGTGTTCAGGGCAAATGCTATTGCCTGAACATTTTGATCCAATCTTAAAGGAATTGGCACCCATAAGCGAGCCTGGCAATCTCAACGCTCAGGTTCATGCGATGCTCCAAGCACACATTGAACAGTATATGGAATCCGATACACCGCCAGGGGCACTTTATGCTGAAATCCGAGAGATTTTCGAGAAACCGCTCTTTAAAATTGTGCTTGAGCATACCAACGGAAACCGGAGTAAAGCATCAGATATTCTTGGTATTAACCGAAACACCCTTCACACGAAACTTGTTGAATATGAACTTGTTTCATAAGAGTAGTTTTCAGTTGTCAGATCGATTTTTTCTGCGAAAAAATCTTTCAGTCGTCAGTAACAAGAGGTGTTGGAATCACCTAAAACTGTTGGATAAATCTAAAATCCTCTTAACTGATAACTGATAACCATGAAATAGTGGAAGATAAAACGTATGGATTTAGCAAAAGTAATTGGCACCGTTGTCGCAACCCGAAAAGACCCAAGTTTAGAAGGTACGCGCCTCCTCGTCGTCCAACCTTTAGACGAGAAACAGGAACCGATTTCTGACCCGATCGTTGCAGTTGATACACTCAACGATGCCGGGGTCGGTGAAATCGTCTACATCGTCACAGGCGGTGATGCCGTCAGCGTTATACCCGGAAAACGGATGCCCGTTGATGTCGCCATCGTCGGAATTGTAGATTCTCTCTCTGTGACCCATGCAACGAGCACTTCAGAAGAAACGCCACCAGAAACGGAGTCTTAAAAATGTACATAGCCAAAGTAATCGGAAAAGCCGTTTCTATCGTTAAACATGCTGCATACGAAAATCGCACCCTGCTGCTCGTCCAACCGTTAAGCGTCAAGTCCGAACTTGTTCGCACGCCAACGATTGCTGTTGACTACGTTGGTGCGGGTGAAGGGGACACAGTGATTGTGGGTGCGGGCCCCGGCGTTGCACAAGAAGTTTTCGGGGTTGAAGATGCGCCTATTCGAGAACTTATCATGGGTATCGTGGACACAGTTGATATAACATTTCAGGAGGAAGAAGAATGAGCCGTATCGTCATACCTATCTGTTGCCTTTTATTCATGGCATTACACCTCAACGCGTGTAGAGTCGCACAGGTGTTATCTACACAATACAGCGAGAATATAGCGAGTGCCGCTTACGGCACCGAAGCGAACCATCCCGGTGTGAACGATGGAAATCTTAAAACACTCGCGACACTTCCAGCACAAAACGAACGGAATTTCATCATCCAATTCGCTGATGTTCATCCCGTCCGGAAAATTGTTATCCACAATGGAAACCTGTTTCGATTTGCGATGGATTATCTGAACGAAGAAACCGGTCAATGGGAGACGTTTGATACAATCGTCCAGCGACGCAATGTTGGCGACGAAAGGGCGCAAGCGGAGTTCATCTTTGATAGGCTAAACTTCCAGACGAAGATGATTCGCGTCACCGTCACTCGGACGGTTGATGATGCTGTTAACAACAAAATAATGGCAGAACCGGGCGACAAAATCGTTGACCGGCGGACAACGCTTGCGGGTAGGTACTTCCCACACTACCGCGTCATGCAACCCTCAGTGGCGCAAATCCGTGAGATTGAAATCTACCATCTCGCCGAAAAGTAGACGGTTAAATAGTTGTCAGTAACAAAGCGTCGGCGCGCTTTGTAAGCGCGCCGATCAATCACACATCATTAATTGCCCAACCTACGACAAATTTCTCGGCTTCATAAACGCCACATTTTTCAAAGAAAAACGAGACGACCTACAACAAACACTATAAATTGACATACTCTCTGTGCTAAAGCACAGAGAGTCTTTAGAATTCTGTACTTTGCCTGAGATTGTGGGATCAACGACTTTTGCTGGTAATACCAGTCTTATGAAGCCTACTCCAACAGTTGATGTCCCAACTGCGTGCTCTAAAAGCACCTTATGAAAAGTTTTGAGTCGTCCGTTTCAAGTGGGATGTGTCTTTAGACAAAATCTTTCCCTACTAACGACTGTCAAGCATATTTTAGAT
Organism: Candidatus Poribacteria bacterium; assembly: GCA_009835515.1. Taxonomy (GTDB): domain Bacteria; phylum Poribacteria; class WGA-4E; order WGA-4E; family WGA-3G; genus WGA-3G. Next base: position 1,697 of record VXXH01000219.1, on the reverse strand, counting down.
ATTTATGAGGTGTATGGCTTTTACGTAGTTGTCTCAATATCAAGCAATATACCAATGCATCAACTCACAACCAATGCCGATTACAAAAGATATTGTATCACAAATTGTAATTTCTATCAACCAGAAAATTAAATGCATTTTCTACATCTCCAAGCTAAAGCATGGAGTTTTGAAAATGAAGAGGATGATAATTTTTTTGAGTTGAGGCAAAGCTGCCCGATGTAGTGAGCAGTGGTGTGCGTCGAAAAGATTTAACTGCACCGTGCCTCTGTGATGGCAAATCCCAAGTTCTGTTGCTACTTAGCGACAATTAGCGTCCCCGTTTTAAAACTTTCCCCTACCTGAAGTTGGTAGATATAGATGCCACTTTCCACAATTTCCCCCGCTTCGTCGCGACCGTCCCAAGTCAATTCCGTGTCACTGGGCAGTGCTGTTAGGGTCTTGACAAGCATTCCATCAATGTCGTAGATGTGGACTGTAAATTCGCCGGAAGCATCTTCAAGCGCACGTGCAGGGAACACGACCTGATTAAAATCTTTATCTGGCGAGAGTGGTGTAAACGGGTTTGGATACGGTTTATCAAAAATACGAAGTTTTTCCTGTGCCGGTGCGGATGCGTTACCTACTTCGTCAATTGCGATGACAGCGTACGTAAAACTACCTATAGACAATGCGCGGTCATCAATCAATTTGTATCCTGTAAGCTCATCATCTGGTATTACCTCTATTTCGCCGTTGGGAAGGGGTTCGAGATCGGTGCCTGAAGAACTGAATTGGACTTGGTAAGTTGTGACATCACGACTAACGCTCGGCTTCCATAAAATTTCCACACCTTCGCTTGAAGTCGTAACAGTGAGCATCATCGGCGGTTCTGGTGCAGCGGTATCCGGTGATACATTCACTGTTTGTTTTGCTGAGTGTTCCGATTGCAAGAACAGTGTCTTGTAAGCGGTTATCTGATAGGTATGTGTTCCTGGGGGAACGTTTACATCCCGAAACGTGGTTGAGGAACGTTGTTCAACATTAACAAATGGTTTTTGTTCCTGAAGTGGTTTTCGGTCTTGGTCCCTATAGATGAGATAACCGTTGACATCCGGATCATTTGATTTCTGCCAACGGAGCGTTACATCATTTTCACCAGTCGTATCGGCTTCAGCGGTGAAACCTATAACTGGATTAGGTGCTACGTTCGGGATCACTTGCAATGTAAAATCGTCGTTATTGAGTTTCCCGTCTGCTTGTTGGGGTCGGATGAATTCACCGATAGGAGCATCATCAAGATTGCGCAGGCGTACTCTGAACACTGCCTCTAATGTGACAGTGTTCGGTGTTTGGCACTCAAAGGTAATTTCGTAGATCGAATTCTGGAAATCGCGGATGACATCCGCGAGTTCAACGCGCAGGATATTTCCGCCGGAGACGACTGGTCGGGCTACAATTTGGTTGCGGTCTCGCAGGATACCTTGAAAAAAAGAAGATTGGGTCAGAAATCCGGATGGCATTGAGATTTCAATGACCTTAATTTCTTCACCCGGCTCTGCGAGTGACCTGTCTATTACAAGCGTCACAATCAGTGGCACCGTTGAACTGGCAGGAACAATGCCTTGTGTTTGACCAACGACGTTTATCTCTCCGACGGAGGTGACGGCACCATAACTATTCATAGTGATGAATAGACTCAGAATAAATGTTAAAGC
>VXXH01000725.1 GCA_009835515.1 Candidatus Poribacteria bacterium | reverse complement strand
ATGCAATATAAGATAGAATTAAGTAGCCGCGAGGTTCAGAAATCGATACCGATAGAAGTACTTTGCAAGCGTCACGAAACTAACACGATTACAAACCAAGGACTACTGACAGCATGGGACAGATAAGCATTATCCTCATCGCAGGTTTACTCTTTCTTTTTTCCTTTGAACCGCCGCAAACTAACATAAACATCAGCGATATGCAGGTGGTACTTTGGACAATTGTATTAACAGGTTTCCCTGTACTCCTTACGTGTTTCGTGACATCGTACGTGGCGCGAACCTTTCCTGCGGACAAAGAAGAGAACCTACCGAAACTTTATCGCTTGCGACGCTTCATGATCGTTTTTGAGTGTATGAGTTTAGCGGCGTATTTGTGTAATATATACTTACTGAATTTACCCACCTTGATCGATAAACACCTTGCCTTCTTTCCTATGAGGCACCTGCGCCAGATATTCGCGTTGCTTCCGCTTCTGATTGGTCTCATCTGTATCCGGCTTGCCTTCTATCAAGTGAATCGGCTCCAACAAGGGCACTACCGAGAGGTCGCCACGCTTCAATTCAAGTTTCTACTCTTCCCACTGCTGCCGATGTTGGCGTATCTCGCCACCATAGATGCTGTGTACTGGCTCCCATATTCAGTACAAATGTTCATCCTTGAGCACCCTTATGTACTCATAGGGTTGATTCTACCCGTGATCGCGTCCGCTTATATTTTTGCACCACTATTCATGCAGTTTCTATGGAAAACGGAACCCCTGGCGGTCGGTTCAGCATTGAAGGAAAAATTAGATGTGTTGACGAAACAGAGCGGCATAAAATATCGGGATATTGTCGTATGGCAGACTGGTTCACTCTTAATAGCGAATGCAGCAGTCGCGGGGACCTTTCCGTGGAACCGTCGAATTTTCCTGACAGACGCGCTCCTTGAATACTTTACAGATGAAGAGATCGAAACCGTCGTTGCCCACGAACTTGGGCATATCCGCTACAGACACATTCCGACGTATATGCTGTTTTCGATCTTCTATCTATTGAGTTATCTGTTTTTCTTTGTGCTTGTTGAAGAACCGTTGGTGGCATATTTCGGGGAATCACAAATCTTGCCAACATTATGTTCATTAACTTTTCTAATCGTCTATTTCGTGTTCATCTTCCGGTATTTGTCAAGACGCTGTGAACATCAAGCTGATCTATATGCGGCTGCGCTCACGAAGAAACCTGAAGCATTTAAAAACGCTTTGATGAAACTTGCTGTGCTGAATTCGGTGCCAAAATCAATTCGACGGTTCTTTGAAATGTTCAACACACACCCATCTATCCACCGGCGAATTGATTTTATCAACCAGTGGGTAGAACAAAATTCCGCCATTCAACGTTATAAAAACTATCTACTTGAAGTCAAAATCTTAATTGCCCTGCTTCCGATATTTGGTATCCTCGCGTTGCTGTTGCTCCGTTAAGCAGCAAAACCGATACTGAATCAGATGACGTTGGAGTTCAACAATCCACAATCGCCTCAATCGGAAGTCTGCTCTTCTGTCGTAAAGGATACCTCGCCTGCCTCTGTATCCTCTTCAATCGCAAATTGGAGTCGCTCTACAATCCGATGTAATGGCAATTCATACTCTTCTTGAAGCCGACGTTTTTCATCAGCGATGTGGAACGCGACGAGCAACGGAACCCTCGCTTCATCAAAGCCTCTCCTGAGATAGGATTCAACTAAACTTTTGACCTCGTCAATGAGTTCACCGATGGCTTCCGAGGTTAATTCCTCGGTCGGTTTGATAGTATAAGGTGTGCCGAGTATAACGAATCGAATCGGTTTATTCAGATCTTGTTCTTGCTGTTCCATTATATCGTTATTGACCCCTTTCGTATTTTTTTTAGGGTTATCAGTTTTAGTCCCGTAGGGACGATATGTTTATAGGGCTCGGTGCATTATCTCTGTACACGGTGCAATACCCGTCCACGTTTCAAAAGCGATAGCCCCCTGATGCACTAACATACCGATGCCACCGAGCGTTTCACAGCCGCGCACAGCGGCAGCTCGCATAAGCGGTGTCACCGGAGGCGTATACACGATATCGTAAACGACAGTGTGCGGTTGAAGCCAATCCGCAGAAATTAACAGTGGATGTGTCGCGTCCATACTAACCGTCGCAGTGTTGATGAGGAGCATGCTCTCACGAACAGCAATAGGCAATTGAGGATCCGCAAACCCCAACCCCTGCATGGAAATACCCGTTTTTTGACGCATCTCTTCAGCCAAGGAGATAGCTTTCTCCACTGTGCGGTTAGCGATCGTAATCAAAGCCACACCCGCGAGTGCCAACGCAACGACCACTGCCCTTGCAGCGCCTCCTGCCCCTAAAACGACAACATTTTCGCCTACTGGCACAGACATGTTTCCGTTTTCCTCTAAAGCTCTCAAAACACCCGGGGCATCTGTATTGTCGCCGTGTATACCGTCAGCCGTAAAGGTGAGTGTGTTCACCGCTCCAATGAGTTCTGCCTCCCGTGAAATCGATGTAAGATGTGAGATGACCGCCTGTTTATGCGGAAGCGTCACGTTAATGCCAACGACATTGGTCGCTTTAAACCCCGCGATTGCGTCTGACAAATCGTTCGGGCGGACATGAAAAGGGACGTATACGTAATCGAGTCCGGCTTTGGCAAAGGCAGCATTGTGCATCTGAGGCGACCGGCTGTGTTCAACGGGGTCACCAATAACGCCGACAATACGAGTATGTCCTGTCAGTGTGGGTCGTGTCTGCATTGTTTTAATGGCTTTCAACGTAAGGACTGTTAACCAGCGACTCTTGTATGAAAGTATGCGCGTTTTCGGAACACATACTGATAGGCAATAGCCAATTGCTATCTCCCAAGCAGTTCTTCAACGGTCTGTTTCGCCGCCTCCATCTTCGGATAGCGAATCTCTCGATAGCCACGGACCTCCTCCACAGATGCTAACGCGCGGAGATGCTTATTGTAAGTCTCGGCATCGGTTGGAGCGAACGTGTCAATCACACGCGTAATATACCACTCTCGGAACGCCTTCTCTTTCGCATGCCATTCCGGTAATAACCGTCTTAGAAACTTCATCCGTTTCATCAGGTTTAACTGCCAATTATGCGTGTCAATATCTGTCTCAAAGTCAAATCCCATAACAGTGAAATGCGGACGATTCAGATGGACATATTTAATCCTGTCGCCGTTTTTGGTGTCAACCTTGTATAGTTCCTTGTCCCGTTCTAATTTCTCTTCGCTTGTTAGAAGATGGGCAACATAGACTTCGTCCTTAATCAGCATCACTTTATGAAGATATCTGATAGCAGCTTTTGTAGCACGATAGCTGTATGATTCTGAATCACTCGCACAAACCTGTTTTACCTTTTCAATATACATCTGGGCATAGTTAATGCCTTCAAACTGGATGAGGTCGTAGGTATAGAGTGCCAGGAGTCGATGAATATTGTCCGAACCGACATCCATTGTCTCCACGGCACTTTCGACGAGTGTCGCGTACCTTTGTGCCAAACGCTTTCCGCCGCGTTTTCTCTCCAGAATCTGTCGTTTTTCAGAGAGCATTTCGGCATAACTCGACTCGCGAGGTGCCTCATCTACGAGTTGTTGGGAGTCAAGCGCGAGCCGCCGTCCGACATTGAACGCTTTCATATTGGTCTCTAAATCGGCATGCGGTACCATCTGCTTGAGTGCCAATTGGAGCGGTTCCAGTTCAAGCGGTATCAATCGGCGTTGGAAGGCGGTACCCAAGAGCATCATGTTCGCATACAACTTGTTGCCGAACAACTGCTCAGAGGCAGTAAACAGATCAATGCCGAAATACGCCTCGGATTTGGTATGGGTCTGAAGTGTCTCTTCAAGCGCGTCTGGATCAAAATCGTCTTTGCCAATGAGAGTCGTTATTGTCTCGGTTTTCGCGGTATTGACTACAGCAACGGTACGATCAGGTGATGCGACACGGAAAAGCGACCGCGGGGTGATACCACGGACAGCCTCTAAGATGTCAAGTCCTAACAGCAGATCCGCTTTGCCATACGGGATCATCGGAGAAGCATGAACACTCGGTTGCATGTATGCAATATGTGTATAAACCCCGCCGTTGCGAATTGCCAATCCTTTCCTGTCACAAAACGTTACATCGTAGCCTTGGAAATACCCCGCAACCACAAGGACCTTGGAAATAGTCCCAATCCCCATGCCACCGACCCCTGCAGCATACGTGTTCCAACTCCGCTCAAATGTCAGGGGTAGCGGCGGTGGTAAGGGATCATCACTCAAGAGATCTCGGTAAGCGGATGCCATCGTCTGCGCTTGTGGTGGACGTTTACGGGTGACGATAACCTCTTCAAAGGCTGGACACGCATATTTAATCCGCGCACACGCGCCATCAGAGACGCAGTTTGATTGGTCAATAGCAATCTTATCACCATAATCGGTATCAACAACTTTTAAACCCGGACATCCTGTAGCCGTGGTGCATTCCCGACAAAATTCGCAAACTTCAGGTGTGATATTGATATGCTTTTCGTATTTCAGGAAACCATCTTTGGCTATAGTTTTACGTTGTTCGCGACGGAGGCGGCGGTGGTAAGTAATCGCACACTCTTTATCAGCAATGACAATTTTGACACCGGGTTTAAGAATGGTCTTTTCAAGATGTTTTTTGTAGTTTACCCGATCTTCTGGGTTGGTGCGTACAATATCTATTTCGGAATCGCCAGCGAGTCCTTGAGCGACCTGCTCAATGTCCTGTGCAAACGTCGGATTACCGAGGAGGTCAAGTTCACCCGCTGGCGTCGGTTGGTGCCCAGTCATTGCCGTCGTTTGGTTATCTAAAATGATATAGGCAATATCTTGGTTGTTTTTAATTGAATCTGAAATCGCTGCCATCCCACCGTGGAAAAAGGTTGAATCCCCCATGAAAACGATCTGTTTATTCTCAATAAACGGGTCGATACCAGCACCTGACCCGCCACCTAACGCCATTGCGGAGAGGTTGTGCATCAACCGCGGAAACGGTTCATATTTGAGCATCGAATAGCAACCGATATCCCCGTGAAAGACAAGATCTACCGGTACTGAATTGTGATGCTTTTTCATGTAGTCCGTATCCATAAATTGTCTCGTGATTTCAAGGAAGACACTTGAGGAATCGCGGTGTGGGCAGCCCGGACAGAAAGTAGGGGTTCGTTGCGGGATGTCAATTTGCTGTTCAGATACCTGTTTTTGGAGTGTTTCTTCACAGGTGAGGTGTTCCAAATCGACAGGTGTACCGTTTGTGCTAAGGCGATGTTTGAAAAGCGGGATAAGTTTCTGGATGAGAATAGACGCATCTAATCCGGAGGCTGCGGGAATACCTGCTAAACTGTCGGGGAATTGTTTGCCCCAGACGCTTACGTACCGCTTGATGCCACCGTCTTGGTACATTTGTGTAAGGAGTGCTTTAATTTCGTTTTCTAAGAGGGGGCGTTTCTCTTCAACGACGTAGATTTCGTCAACCTGTTCAGCAAACTCTCGGACGATAGTCGCGTCAATTGGATGCGTCATACCGAGTTTGAGAACTGGGACATCGCCGTATAAGTTTAATTCTCCGAGCGCGTGGAGGAGGCAGCTGTGTGCTAAACCGGCACTGACGAATCCGAGTGGATACCGCTTTTGGCTTGAAGGATCTCCGACAAACTGAATTTTATTCAGTCCGAGATCCCTGGCCGTTTCAAGAGCCCTGGGCAGCCGTTCCTGAAACGTTTCCGTCTCAATCTGGGCGGTATGCGGCGGTAAGACAACCCGTTTATCGGCATCAATGAGTTGGGTATCAAGGGTAACGCGTTTCAACTCGGTAATATCAGGATAAATGTTAGGCTGAAGTTCAACATTTCCACCGCCACTCGCCTGGTTTTCAGTCGTTAAATAACAAACATAGAGATCGGCTGCAGCAGAAATCTGGAAAGCACAGTTAACCCAGTCCTTAAGTTCCTGAAATGTGCTCGGTTCAATCAGTGGCGTATAGACATGCCGCGCCAAAAATCGGGAGTCAGCAGGTACCTGTGTGCTGTGCGACCACGTATCATCTCCAACGACAACGACAGCCCCGCCGGTTGTTCCCGCAAGGTTGCTAATCGCCAAGGCATCGGAGGCGACATGTAATCCGACGCTTTTCATGAACGCAATGGCACGGACATCCGCCATCTGCGATCCGTTGAGACGCGCAATACTTAACGCTTCATTGTTGGCGATCTGCGCGATGATGCCGTTGTTTTTCAACAATTCCGCATTACGTTGGAGGACATCAAATACTTCGGCAATCGGGGAACCCGGGTACCCTGTGAGCAGACTAACCCCACTCTCCAAGGCACCTTTGACTAACAACTCGCACCCCGTATAAACATGCGTTCCGCTGGCTTGTGTAAACCTGTCGTCCATATTTTTAACTTCCCTTGCGGTTCGGTCAAGCGGGTGTGTTGCTTCAATCGCCTTTTCGTAACCCTGCTTCGCAGTAAGAACCATTTCATGCTGGACTATCGTTTTTGGGTTTTCATCAGAAACCCGATTTGGACATCGGACAAATCGGAGCGGAAACCTAATATTTAAAACTATTTTTCAGACAATAACTCTCGCGCATGTGCAAGTCCTATTTCTGTTTTTTCGCCACCGTGCATGCGGACAATCTCATTAACC
>VXXH01000468.1 GCA_009835515.1 Candidatus Poribacteria bacterium | reverse complement strand
GGGATAAACAGTTTGAGGAAGACGCTAAGTCTGGAAAACTTCAACGATTCGCGGAGGAGGCACTCACTGATTTTCGAGCAGGTAAATGCGAAGATATATAAAACACGTAAAAACTCAGCGATTTCGGAAACATTCCCCGGCCCTTCCGTACCATGTTCAGCAGCTCGCTGATAAAAGTTTTGCACTCCTAAAACAGAACCCACGACACCCATCTTTAACCTTGAAGAAAGTTCGTAGTTATTGGGCGGCAAGAGTCGGTCCTAAGTATCGTACGCTTGCCTCCGAAAGAGAGGGCACTTTCTTCTGGTTTTGGATCGGAACACACGATGAATACGTGCGATTAATAAATAATTGATCAGACTGTATAGTGCCTTGATGTTTTTGGGCTCAATAGAAAGGGGATTTTGATGGACATTATCTGTGCTTCTATCTGTTATCGAGGCTACGCAGAAGACGAAGTTGCCGCAACCTTGGAAAACGCCCCAAAAATCGGCTATCGCCTCATGGAAATCCACGGACCGCTTATCTGGAGTGTTGATGCCGCACACGCGTTTGACATAAACGCCATGAAGGCGGAAATTGACGCATCCGGCATGAGGTGTGCCGGACTCTATCCGCCCGGATGGGGTGGACAGGATAACACCGATGTTGACGCACGCGCGGGCGCAATCGCGAGGTGTGTCGAAATTGCTGAAGGACTCGGCGCAACACATTTAACGACAAGTGGCGCGCAACGCAGAACAGACCCCGGTGCCCTGGATAGAGTAATCGCTTGTGTCCGTGAAGTGTTACAACGCATGCCAGCAGAGAGTCAAATCAAACTAACGCTTGAACCGCATCACGGAAATGTCCTTGAGCAGGCGGAGGATTTCCAAACGGTTTTAGATGCTATTCCAGACGAACGGGTCGGTGTCTGCATAGATACCGGACATTTTCACGCGTCCGGTGTGGACACGCTTGCGGCAATTCACCAATTCGGTTCACGTATCTATGCGGTGCATCTCAAGGACCATATCGGGGCGGTATCGGTCGGCATCGGACGCGGTGAACTCAACCTCAAAGAGATTATTGAAACGCTTCAAGCAGTAGATTACCAAGGCGACCTAACGTTGGAACTCGAAGTCGAGGACCCAGAAAACCTACCGCGCTATACTGAGGAAGCGTATCTCTATCTCAGTGGAATGCTCGGTTTACGGCTATAGTTCCCATGTTTCGATAAAATCCGCAACGCCAAAGTCAGCGGGCATTTCATTGAAATAGTAGTGCATCGGACCGGATTGGAAACCCGGTAAGTACAGCTCTTCGTCGGTCTTGAGAAGCGCGTCAAGTGGCTGAAAACGTTCCCACAAAATAGCTGCTTCTTCCTTTGTGAACCGTTTGGCGAACGGCGGTCCCCAATTAAGGGTAATGGCGTGAAAACCTTTGCCGCGGTTCTTGAGATCATCCGGAATGTCTGCAAGTTCATCGCCGTGCGCCATCGCAACGAAACAGGCGGCTTTGGAAAGAAAAACGGTTGAGAGCATCTTTCCTTTTTCGCCTCTGCCCGGATGCAAATTATTGAGTGCCCTGTGGTAGGCATCGGCGTTCTTGTTGATGGCTGCTCGGAGCGCATTTTCTGTCCATACTTGCATCTGTTCGCTGCGCGAATTCCACCGATGGAATTTGTCTTGCACCGCTGGCGACAGGTAGTCTACGTAATCAAACGATTGATAGTGCGTGTGGTTTGAAAATCCGCCGTGAATCGTGCGTCGCATCTTCCGACTGTAGTTGCTACCCCAATGCAAAATAGGCAGAATATAGACGACACCATCCCCTGCGTTAAGATGCGTCTGAACCGCACCGGGTAACGGGACTTTCGGATCCGCCAACAATTGTTGGTTTTCCGCTTCAGTATTGAAGCGTAAATGGCTACCGGGCAACACCCACAGCACGTTGTCATCGTAGAGTGAGAGGTTCCACTGGACATAGCGCGGTCCCGTCTCCACAATGTCGTCAACATAGCCTTGTAGGGGCGCGGTATCAATCGGATGGTGGTCGCGATGCCATGCGGCAGGCCCACAGTCTTTAACTGGGCTGCACATGAGCATCATCTCGGTAACACCAGCATCTTCCTCACCGAGCAGCTCAGTGCTGGCACCTTGCATGTTTTCGTGTGCCCAAATCTCGACAGTGCTTGCTGTTTTCTCGTCAACAAGTCCTGCCAGAGGATTGCGTCCGAGTAGTAAGCGCGGTTGTGGCGAAGTCTCCCATACGCCGCCGGGTGGGTCGTTTGGCGCGCGTTCTTGCATCCAGATTCCCCGCTGGCGTGATACCATCAGTTCATAACTCTCTCGAAGCGCATCTAATTCTTCCGATGGAACGACTTCCCGCAGAACGAGATACCCTTCTTCCATGAATTGATCCCGATTCACTTTCATGATTTTTCTCCGGCTGCGTGTTATCCTCTACCAATATAGAGTTGACCGACCGGTAAGACAGTTGCTTCTAACATATTTATATTCGGTGGAAGCGTTGCCATCAGAACAGCAGCTTGTGCGAGAGCGTCAACGTCCATCATCGGCTCGGTCGGTGCCTGTGGACGGTTCTGGATGCGTTCCACATAAGTGTTGCCGGGCTTCAAACAACTCGCCGTAATTCCATGCGGTCTGCCTTCAAGTGCTGTTACCTGTGTCAGTCCCCAGATACCGAATTTAGTGGCACTGTAAGGTGCTGTGCGCGGACGCACCCGATGCGACGATATACTTCCAATGTTGATGATACGTCCACCTTCACCTTGCGCCTTCATAATCCCGAATGCTTCACGCGTGCAGAGAAACGGCGCACGCAGATTCACACCGACAACCCAGTCCCACGCCTCTGTTGAGAGTTCGTCTATAGGACCGGCATCGAATGCACCGGCATTGTTCACGAGGATGTCCAAGCGACCATACGCCGCCATCGCCTTTTCAAAGAGTGCTTTGATCTGTGCCTCGTCTGTTACATCGGTCGGCACAGCCAACACCTTTGTCCCGTTTGCACGGAGTTCGTTAGCGGTTTCCTCAAGAAGTCCGGCATTCCTTGCAGCGATAGTCAAACTCGCACCTTCAGCGGCGAGTCCCTTCGCAATCCCTTTACCGATACCTCGGTTTCCACCCGTTACAATCGCAACTTTCCCATCTAATTGTCCCATTATTGAGTTCCTTTCTTTTCATGAAAATAGTTTTGTCAATAAAAATTCTGTTCTGACTGCTTGGACGCTGTCGCCCGCAAGTCGCATCGCTGATATGTGCGCGTGCAGAAATACTAAATCCTCGGCTCTATCAATATCATACCACGGCGGTAGGAGTCCGAGAGTTGCCTCTGCTGCATGAATACGCCCTATTGTCTGTTGAAAAACCTCCGCTGTACTCCATGCGATGTCCTCAAATACGTACGGTATTGTGGTTGTCAAAGTTTCTACTGAAAAACCGATGAGGTAATAACCGCCATCTGTACTCGGTCCGATGACGATGTTTCGTGAGTCAAGTAGAGTGAGTGCTTGGGATATGTATGAAATTGGTAGTGTCGGGCTATCGGATCCGACGAGTAAAATCTTTGTATATCCGTGTACCGCTGCCCATTGTGTTGCTGAAGTGAGCCGTTCCCCAAGATTAATTCCCACTTGTGGGATGTAGATAGCATCGTCGCCGATTAACGCTTGTAAATCGGGTTGTGCGTCTGCAGGTGTATACGCGATGACGAGGTCTACGTCAGGGAGTTCAGAAAGTGTCTCACACCAATCTGTGAGAAATGCTGCATAGAGTGTTGCCGCTTGTTCCGGTGAAAGTCGTGGTATCAGCCGCGTCTTGACCTCGTTTGGTATCGGATTCTTAGCAAAAACAATAACACAGATCTTCACCAGTAAAATTCCTTATTTTCGCGGTTTTATTCCTATAGTGGCGACAAATGTTCCCTTTCTACAGATGGAGTGCTTGACGTAGACGCAACAGCAATCTCCCCGCAAAGTGTTTTTGCGGTGGGTTTTCTGGTTGTTCTTTGACTTTGATGTGAAGATCCACCACGTTCTCAAAAGCAACACGCAACTCAGCATCTGTGTCCCCATGGAAACTTATAATATCGTCACCAGGATCGACAACATGGCCAACAAAACACTCATCTTCGTCACTGTAGATAATTTCCGCTGTATGTCCTCTGTATGTCATTGTTTTCATGGTGTTATTCCTACCTTTTTAAGGAAATCTCGCGCATCACGTACGTGGTATCGTTTTGCCTCTTTTCGCGGATGGGGTCGGTGAAACGTGGTATGCTCCTCCTTTAATTTAAATGTCACAGAAGAGCCGCGTCCTTCTTCTTTTGTAGCACCCAGTGCCATGAAAAGGGCTTCAATCCGCCGCCATTGCGACGTAGCAGGGACTTGTGTGCTAAAAATAGCCTCCAATGTCTTTTGATGCTTTTTGTTTAAGCGTGCGTTCATATTAATACTGTGGGTGTGCTTTAATGCTTAACACTACCATATACCCGTTGGAATGTCAACTTAAAAATTTTAGTTCATCTACCACTTTAATACCAGACCCGATACTCAGGTATCTCAAAGACCGCACCCACTAAACTCCAAAACGTTCCGATCAAAAAATCGCCCAAAATCACGCCAACAAAAAATGGGGATGCCTTCCGATAGGTTCGCAACCCGCCGAATTTGAGTAAGACCGCCTTGATGAACCAGCCGACATACACCGCGCTCCAGACCCACACCATTCCTGCGGATAAACCGAGCGCATACCCTGCTGGATGAAAAGGAAACCAAATAAACTGCCTCCTCAAGAACATCAATCCCAACGTGAACAGCGAGGCAAACGCCGTGAAACTTAATCCAGTACTATCCGGCGCGTGTGGCTGTTGCAACCACGGCAGCAGCAGGCGTTCAAAAGTTTCAAAACCGATACCGATAATGTATCCCTCCGTCCGAACCGCACCGTGTTGATATATGAGATGCAAATACGCCCAAAACGAGACAGGCGTAGCAACTAATAGCGCGATGATCATAGCAATCGCCATCTTTTTCTGAGAAAGTCGTGCGCGTTCCGCGATTTTGAACCCCTCTAACTGACTCGGCATCGGGTGTGAAACGTTATCCCGAACATACGGATACAAAAAAGACAGAAGTGTCAAGTTCGCTGCGCCGATCCGTCGTACGCCTAAAACGGAGACGAGCATCAGTTGTGGATGCGTCCAAATCACCTCATGGTAAGGCACACCGACCGCCGCCCGCGCGTATGTTATGGCGATGGACATGAGGAAGTAGAGGCATAGGAAAGCGAGCAGAATTCCCACGGACATGCCAGCTTGCTGGAAGATGACAACGAGAATCACAGTGCCTATCAAGATGCCGAGCAGTGCAGTGCGATATTGAAACGGCTCGTTTGTGGAAGTGGGAGGCTTCAAAGCGAGAGCAAACACCGTTTTCAGATGTTTGCGACTTGCCCATAAGACTAAAATCCCAAGCGTCAACCAGGCACCGATGCCCTGTTGATTGTAGTACGGAAAACCCGGTAACGATTTCCAACCGCCAATGCTCCCTAAAATCAACTGGAATTTTGTAAATAGGAAAAAGAACCAGACCGAAAACGAGAGTTCAAGCGGGACAAAGAAGGTCAATCCAATAACCCACGGATAGAAGAAGAGCGGCAACCAGCCGATAGCACTCCAAGGTTTCGACGTAAAAATTTTTGCCCCGAAGTCGGAGATTTTGAGCGGCACACCCGGCACAAAAGGATAGAGAAAATGGAGACCGTTGAGGAGTTCTACCGCCGCACAGATGCCGAATCCAAGCCATAACAGTCTTCTTGAGAAAAAGCGCGGGGTAGTCATCTCTATCGGAAGTTGTGCAATCGGATAACTCAACCGTTCCCGTTCACTCCACTGCAAACGCTGAATGCTATTGAAACACATCAAGATGAAAAAGAGAACAAACGTAACAAACGACCACAGCAGCGTGGGACCTATCCATGCGGAGAGGTGTTTTGCTGTGTATAAGGTTGAATTGCCCTCAAAGAAACCGGTGAGCGCACTTTTATCTTGGATTGTGAACCACGGTGGAATGTACCGATGAAAAAGTGCCGCGTATTCGTTTTCAAAAGTAGCAAACCAGAACGGATGCGCGAGAATCCCCAAGATAAAGTCCATCGGATTATGCCCAGAGACAAGGCAGAGCATAACCAGCATCTGATAGACGATGAGGAGTTGCGCACGGTTCAAGGCGAGTTGTGGGCGGAACCGCTTGAGCAGTGTATTGAGTAACACCAGAAAAAAGAGGTTGACAATTGGGGCGATAAACAGGGAGGCATAAGCAGGGTTCAGGGAGTGGTGGATACCGCTGACCAGCGCAATCCAATATGCATTGACCAGAATCAGGACTATACCGATAGCGAGCGGAAGCAGGAGCGAAGTCGTTTCAGTACCAATTTGAGGTTGATGGCTTTTTTCTGACATGACTGCCTTCTACACGCAAGTGCTGCCGCTGGTTGTATTATGAAAAGTATACTTTATTAACTCAAGTTACCGCTTCTGAAAAGATGATGGATGTTTAAATCCTATTTTACCATGAATACGGTACTGAGTTCTTGTCATTTTGAAATCATGTACAGATTTAACTTGACATTATGTGTCGAAATTCAATATAATAGTCATATAAAGGCGTATATATACTTTTTATTTAATAAATTAATAATCCACTATTATTAT
>VXXH01000224.1 GCA_009835515.1 Candidatus Poribacteria bacterium | reverse complement strand
CTGCTGCCGTACCTATTGGATCCCCTGTCTCTATCGTCATTGATATGATGCAGGAGAGTGGACGCGGGTGTGTTCTCGTCGTTGATGAGGACGAACAATTGGTCGGAATCATCACCGAACGGGACTTGCTGCAGCATGTGAGCGGGCAGCGCGCCGCGCCTACGGAATTTAAGGTTGAACAGGTAATGACACCGGATCCAGAAACCCTTCGCGCGAGTGACCCGATTGCGTTCGCATTAAACCTGATGCACCTCGGGCATTTTCGGCACTTACCGCTTTGCGTTTGGGACGATCAAGGCGAAGCGTATCCCATCGGTATAATTTCGACCCGTGATATTCTCGAACATATCGCTATATTTATAGAACATCAGGATTAGGAGGCGTAACCGTGCTATATGACTTGGCAATTGACGAAGAATTAGAGCAGATGGATGAAGACGCTGCGTTAAAAGCATGGAGTGCGCAAGAAATTCAGATTTCGCTAAAAGATCTGATGCGTCCTATTATCACTATTGACATCAACAGTAGCACAAACGAGGCAATTGATCTGCTCTTAGCAAACAAGATTGGTGCAGCACCGGTCATTGAAAACGACACACTCCGCGGGATTTTTAGCGAGCGAGACGTGCTCAACAAAATTCTTAACAAGCAAGTTGGAGATCTGGATGTCATCAGTGTTGAAGAATTCATGATAGCAGATCCAGAGACAGCGCAACCGGAAGATTCCCTAAACACGGCTATTCTCTATATGGCGCGAGGCGGCTACCGACATGTCCCGATTGTTGATACTGAGAATCGTCCCGTCGGCATGGTGTCCATTCGTGATGTAATCTCCTATCTTATAGAGGAATTTCCGCAAGAAGTTTTAACGCTACCTCCGAGGCCCGTCCGCGATGCCTTCAAAGCCCGTGAGGGGGCGTAAATGTTTTAGAACCTCACATCCTATAGGCGCGCCGCCTAAGCGCGCACATATCAGAGAAAAAAGGAAACAATTGTGATGCGCAAGCCAGTAGAGCAAATCGAGGAAGCGACAATCCTATTTGCTGGCGACTCCGGCGATGGGTCGCAGACCATTGGCACACAAATGACAGAGACCACCGCCCTCATTGGTAACGATGTCGCCACGCTACCCGACTATCCCGCCGAGATTCGTGCACCCGCCGGATCGTTAGCAGGTGTGTCTGGGTTCCAGCTCCATTTCTCAAGCGAACAAATCCACACCCCCGGAGATCTCTGTGACGTACTCGTAGCAATGAACCCCGCCGCTTTAAAAGTTCACCTCCATAAACTCAAACCTAACGGCATCCTCATTGTAAATGTTGATAATTTTGCGCGCCGCAATCTACGCCTTGCGGGGTATGAAAGTAACCCGCTTGAAGGCGATACACTTACGAAATACCAAGTTTTCCCGGTCGAGTTAACGCAGCTGACCCGCAAAGCACTCGAATCAACACAACTGTCAACACGGGAAATGGATCTGTGTAAGAACTTTTTCGCACTCGGTATGATCCTCTGGCTCTACAATCGCCCGATGGAATATACGATGAAATGGGTGAAAACAAAGTTCGCCAAAAAACCGCAGTACATCGAATCAAACATTCTTGCGCTCCGTGCTGGAAATGTTTATTGCGAAGCCACTGAACAGTTTGCTGTCTCCTACGATGTGAAACCGGCTGTTTTTGAACCGGGGACTTACCGAAATATTGACGGCAACATGGCAACAGTGCTTGGGCTTGTCGCTGCGGCGCATCGATCCGAGTTACCGCTTGTTTACGGTGGCTATCCGATAACGCCAGCAAGCGACATCCTTCATGGACTTGCGCTCTATAGAAATTTCGGTGTTATCACTATGCAGATGGAAGATGAAATTGCGGCTGTTGGAGTTGCAATTGGTGCAGCATTTAGCGGCGCGCTCGGTGTCACGGGTAGTAGCGGCCCTGGGCTTGCGCTCAAATCGGAAGCGATTAATCTCGCGATGATTGCGGAGTTACCGATCGTGGTATGCAACATTCAGCGTGCAGGTCCTTCAACAGGAATGCCGACAAAAACGGAACAATCCGATCTTCTGCAAATGTTTTACGGTAGGAACGGTGAATCACCTATCCCAATCGTCGCGCCCTCCCGTCCATACGACTGTTTTGAAACAGTCTATGAAGCGTGTCATATCGCCATCAAATACAGAACACCGGTGATTTTTCTTTCCGACCTCTACATCGGGATGGGAGCTGAACCGTGGAAAATCCCGCAGCTTTCCGATTTACCTGAGATTAGACCGAATTTTGCGGTGAGCGCGGATACCAGCAATGGGTTTGAACCGTATCTACGCGACCCAGAGACATTGGCACGTCCATGGGCGAAACCCGGTACCGTTGGCTTAGAACATCGTATCGGTGGCTTAGAGAAATCCGATGTGACAGGACACGTCAGTTACGATGCCGAAAACCATCAGAAGATGATCGAAATCCGTGCAGAGAAAGTTGCACGCATCGCTAACGATTTCCCACCGACTGAAGTCTTCGGCGCACAAGAAGGCGAAATCCTCTTGCTCGGATGGGGCGGCACCTATGGAGCGATTCGTACCGTAGTGGAGAATTATGTTGCAGAAGGGGTCCCGATAGCACACCTCCATCTCCGACACCTTAACCCGTTCCCCAACGACTTAGGCGACATTCTCAACAGATTCAAGCGGATTTTAATTCCTGAACTCAACAGTGGCCAACTCCGTCAACTCATCCGCAGCACCTATCTCATCGACGCAATCGGGCTTAACAAGGTGCAAGGGCAACCCTTCCACGTTTTTGAGTTGCAATCCAAAATTGAAGAGATACTTGAGAAATAGGACACTTTAGCCTCAAACGCCAAAGGCGGTAAACACATCATGAAAAGAAAAAGAACTTCACGGATCCCCGCTGGAGCACCGACCCTGACAAAAAAGGATTTTGAATCCGATCAGGATACACGCTGGTGCCCGGGTTGCGGCGATTACTCCATCCTTGCCCAAACACAACGTATTATGCCTGACCTCGGCATCCCAAAAGAAAATGTAGTTTTTATCTCCGGCATCGGGTGTTCGAGTCGGTTCCCGTACTACATGAACACCTACGGCTTCCACACAATTCACGGTAGAGCACCCACTATCGCCTCCGGTGTAAAAATGGCGAACCCTGACCTCTCTGTCTGGATTATCACTGGAGATGGCGATGCGCTCTCGATTGGCGGTAACCATTTCATCCATTTGATGCGCCGCAATTTCGATGTGAATATGTTGTTGTTCAACAACCGCATCTATGGACTCACAAAGGGACAATACTCACCGACATCCGAACAGGGAAAGACGACGAAATCAACACCGCTCGGATCTCTTGAAGCCCCCTTTAACCCAATTAGCCTCGCTTTGGCTTCAGGGGCAACCTTTGTGGCGCGTTCACTCGATACGGATTCAACTCACCTGCAGTCCACCATCAAAGCTGCTTTTGAACATAAAGGGACCTCTTTCATCGAAATCTATCAAGACTGTCCCATCTTCAACAAAGGTGCTTTCAAACAATTTACGGATAAGACCACAAAAACCGAAAATACTGTCCGCCTTGAGCACGGACAACCCCTCGTTTTTGGAAAAGAAAGCGAAAAAGGGATCCAACTCAAAGACTTCCACCCGGAAGTCACCACAGTAAATAACGGGGATGGTGCAGCCGACGACCTCATCATCCATGACCAATACGCGGAGAACACCACGCTGGCAAACTTCTTGGCAGGAATGAGCGACACGCCCGACATGCCACATCCTATTGGCATCTTCCGTAGCGTCCGGCGATCCTCTTACGAAGATGCCATGACGAACCAGATCCGCGCCGCAAAAGAACGCATGGGTGAAGGCGACCTTGAAGCACTCCTTAACGATGGCGAAACATGGACTGTGTCATAGTATTGCACAATACCTTGATGTGTTGTCGGATAAATGGTGCGAACAAACGCTTGGTTCCCTCAATTCGTGAGTATTCTACTCCGGTTCGTTCAGTTATTTAAGCCGCAGTCTGAAGTCTTAACTTTTCAACGGTTTTCAAATCTGGTAGGACCCAGCCGATGAAGATTTACATTTTAACCGACCTTGAAGGCGTTGCGATGGTATCCCGTTTCAATCAAACCCGTGAAGAAGGTCCCCTGAAACAGGCAGCCATGAAATTATTGACGCAAGAAGTAAACGCTGCTGTTGATGGCATCCTTGATGTCGATGCGGACGCAGAAATCGTGGTCTGGGATGGACACGGGACTGGCGGGATTGATGTGCTTGAATTTCATCCGAAGGCGAAGTTAATTGCCCGGGGACCGATTCGTCCGCCCTACTATCTTGACGCAACTTATGACGCACTCTTTTTTTTAGGACAACACGCGATGGCAGGCACACCAAACGCGCCGTTAAGTCATACGTATTCTTCGTTGTCGATTGAATACTACAAACTCAATGGGGAAATGATCGGAGAATTTGGATGCCGTGCAGCGTTAGCAGGCACTTTCGATGTCCCAACGGTTTTTATCTCTGGCGACGATAAAGCCGTTGCAGAAGCGAAGCAACTTATCCCGAACATTTATGGCGTTGAGACCAAAGAGGGACTCGGACAGGAACTTGCCCTGCATCTCTCACCGCAACGGTCACGAGAACTGATTCAAGAGACGGCTGCGATGGCTTGCCGGAATATCGCTGAGATTGCCCCATTCAAAATTGATCCGCCCTATACATTTGAAGTCCGAGTCCTTGAAGGCAAATCCATTGACGGGTACCTGAAACGCGGTGGAACGAAAATTGATGATCGCACTGCCAGTTGGCACAGCGATGACCTTCGCACCTTGTCTATTTAGACCCTCGCAGAACCATTCGATTTTCCATTTCTTAGTCTTACCCCGATCTTCGCTGGCAGCATCTGATGTAGTTTAAGAAAATATTTCGGTAATTCAGTTTGACAATCACTCTTTGAAAACTGCACATCCCTGCTCCCCTTAAAAAGAATAAAAATAATATTGACAAATTCACCAATAAACTATAGAATCCAATCAATTTTAGGACTTAGGTAAATTTGCTTCTATTGTAGGTGTAGTCTGCAACTGCAGCTTTTGTGAAGGTAGCAAGGCACGGTTAGGAAATCTCACCTATAGTTGCGTAGTTTGCGTAAGTATTACGGTCCTGGAACAGTAGCGTTTTTGAAGATAGATACGCACGATGCGTGCTTGCATAGTAAGGAGATTGAAAATGAAAACCTCTTTTATCTTCAGATTTTTGATGTTAACCTTAATGCTGACTGGAGTGGTGGTGACATGCCACGCGCAGAACGTTAGCGAAGAAGGTCTTGTTATCTATTACAGCTTCAATGAGGACACTCAGGATGGGGATGATGTTACCGATGTGTCCGGCAACGGGAATGACGGTTTCCTCCACGGCAGCGACTTGCAGATTGTGTCAGGCAAAGTGGGAGGCTGTATGCAGTTCCCAGGGGATGCTGCCCAATACATCTCGGTGCGGGAGCACATGTATGCAGACCCGTTCGCGGAAATAACCCTTGCCACTTGGGTTAAGACAAGCGTAAGAGGGATGGTCGCTTCATGGGACCGGAGTGAATTCTTCCGCTTCGCTGTTGGCGATGACGTGGGTGGAAACAACGGAACAACTTTCGTCGCTTTCGACACTTGCTGTCCGTGTTGCCATGACTGGTTCGGCAAAACAGATGTCGCTGATGATGAGTGGCACCATATAGCCGCAACGTTTGATGGGACAATGAAACGGATCTATGTTGATGGGAAGTTAGATGACGAAATTGAGGCACCGGCAGAAGTCATCGGTGCGGGGCAGGCACGGTTCGGGTTCATCGGAATCGGTTCAGAGGCAGGGGCGTTTGATGCCAATGTGGGACCTACATGGGCGTATAACGGGTTTTTGGACGAGTTTCTACTGTTCCATCGACCGCTCAGTGCAGATGAGATTGCACATCTCGCTACTGGACCTGATGATCCTTTTGTAGATGCAACGACCAGCGTCGAACCGACTGACAAGCTAAGCACAACCTGGGGTGCCTTGAAGTCTACCTACAGATAAAGTTCAACATTTTTGTAAACTCAGGCTTTCATTATTAATTGAGGGTGGTACATAATCGTTCAGTGTAGGTTTCCGTTCACATTCGGAGGCTGCTCTGATTTATGGATCACCCTTAATAAATTGTCTGAATCACGGATGACGCAGATTGCGCAGATTTCACGAATTCTGATTCAGGACACCTCGCGTCATTCGTCAAAATTCACGACGCAAAATTCAATTGACAAACTCAACCACAAATCGTATAATTGATACCGAATGCGTCGGAAAACATTGAATAGAAACAGCAAGGCATGAACACACTCATTGAGATATCCAGTCTAACAGAATATATCAACCAAATAGATGAGGTAACCCATCCGGAAAAGAGTTATCTCTATCGCGGTCAGGAAGACGAAGCGTGGCGTGTGACCAGTAGTGCGTATCGCCGCTTGGTAAGCAGCTCCGAAGATTTGGAAAATGAGGCAGATTTTCTCCCTAATTCGTTGCGCCTCCCGTGCCAGAATTACCTTACAAAAATCGTTGGTGAGATTCAACTAAAGTATCCATCTACATACAAGGATCTGTCGCCATTAGAGTGCATGGCACATTTGCAGCACAATCGGGTTGCTACAGGCCTAATTGATTTTACTTTCAGCCCCTTGGT
>VXXH01000595.1 GCA_009835515.1 Candidatus Poribacteria bacterium | reverse complement strand
CAACAATTGAACTTAAATATTGGAGGACAGATGGCAACCGAATTTGTGCATCTACACAATCACAGCGAGTACAGCATGCTTGACGGCGCGTGCCGCATCCAGGACATGGTCGATTGGGCAGTCGAAAACAGCGCACCGGCTGTTGCGCTCACCGACCACGGCAATATGTTCGGCGCATGGGAACTTTACGATAAAGCGACAAAAGCGGGGGTCAATCCAATTGTCGGTTGTGAAGTGTATGTTGCACCCGGTGACCGAAAAAAGCGCGGGAAGGAACAAGGAGGGCCCTATCACCTCACGTTGCTTGCTGAAGATGCAACCGGTTACCAAAATCTCCTCAAATTAGTGTCAATTGGATACACAGAGGGGTTCTACAGCAAACCGCGCATTGATATGGACATCCTGCGCGAACACCACCATGGAATTATCGCACTAACAGGTTGCATCCAAGGACAGGTGCCACAACTCCTCTGTTCAAGTCGGCGAGAAGAAGGTATCCAAAATTTCAAGACGTTGATGGAGATAATGGGAGAACGGAATCTCTACGTTGAGGTCCAAAATCATTATATTGACAAGGAACTTGAAGCGTATCCAATAATGGTTGAATTGGCGAAAGAGTTTAATTTGCCGCTTGTCGGTACAAACGATTGCCACTACCTCCGTAAATCAGACCACGGGATGCACGATGTCCTCCTCTGTATCCAGATGAAAAAGACCGTCAACGAGCAGCAACGGATGCGGTTTGACAACCACTTTTATTTTAAAAGTGTTGACGAAATGCGGGAAGCATTGAAGGATTATCCGCCGGAAGCTATCAGTAATACGCTTGAAATCGCGAATCGGTGTAATCTTGAACTCGAATATGGCGAGAGTGTGATGCCGAAATATGAGGTGCCTGAAGGACATACAAACGACAGTTATCTTAAGGAATTATGCTATCAAGGCTTACGCGAAAAATATGGTGAACTTTCCGAGGCAATTCGGAAACGCCTCGATTACGAACTCGATATTATTAGCAAAACCCGCTACTCCGGCTACTTTCTCATTGTTTGGGATTATGTTAAATACGCCCACAAACAGGGCTATCCGCTCTCCGCACGCGGTTCTGCTGCAAGCAGTTTGGTACTGTATGCCCTCGATGTGATTACCTTCAACCCGATGGACTACGACTGTCTCTTTGAGCGGTTTCTGAACCTCGAACGCATCAGCCCACCTGATATTGACATTGATTTCGCCGATCGCGCCCGTGAGCATGTTATTGACTATCTCGTCCAAAAATACGGTGCAGATTCTGTCGGTAAAGTCGCCACCTTTGCTACATTGGGCGCGAAAGCCGCTATCAAGGATGTCGGACGCGCCCTCGAAACACCGCTCGAAGATGTTGTTCGGTTAACCGAACTCATTCCGTCTACACCGGGTATAACACTTGATGAAGTCTTGGACCAGGTGCCTGATTTTCAGAAACTCGCTGAACGTCCTGAATACCGAGAATTGATGGATCTCAGTAAATCCGTTGAAGGCATTAAACGGCATGTTTCTTGCCATGCCTCCGCAATCGTTGTCTCAAACGGTCCACTCACTAACTATGTCCCACTGTTCAAGGATAAACATGACCAAGTCGCCTCACAGTTTGAAGGTAAAACCGTTGAAGGTGTCGGGATCGTCAAATTCGATTCCCTCGGTTTACGTAGTCTTACTGAGACCTACGACTGTCTACAGATGGTCAAGGCGAATCACGGTAAGGACATCAAGTTGGAAGAGATACCCTTTGATGATGAAAAAACCTACTCGCTCATCAGTGAAGGCCTCATCGCCGGTTTATTCCAGTTAGAGGGATCCTCCGGTATGTATCGAGTCGTCATGCAACTCAAACCCGATAACTTTGAGGAGTTCTCCGCAATTCCCGCACTCTATCGTCCGGGTCCCATAGAAAGCGGGATGATGCAACAGTTCATAGATAGAAAGAACGGGTTACAAAAAGTAGAATATCTGCATCCAACGCTTGAAAACGCGCTCGAAAGCACCTACGGTGTGTGTATCTATCAGGAGCAGGTGATGCAAATCGCGCGCGATATGGCAGGCTTTACGCTCGGTGAGGCGGACATCCTCCGCTCCGCAATGGGAAAGAAGGACGAGGCACTCCTCAAAGCGCAACGCGAGAAATTTATTCAAGGTGCCACCGAAAAAGGAATCTCTGCCGAAGAGGCAGAAGAGGTGTACGATTTACTTGAACCTTTCGGCGGTTACGCTTTCAATAAGTCGCATACCGTTGCTTACTCAATGTTAGCCTATCACATGGCATATCTGAAAACACACTACCCCCACGAATTCATGGCGGCAATGATGACGGGTGAGGCTGCTCATTCAGCGAAAGTTACCCGCTACCGCGCCGAATGTAAAAAACTGGCTGACTTCTTGGATGTCGAAATCAATCTACTCCCACCGGATGTCAATAGCAGCAGAAGAGAATTCACTGTAGATGGCAACGATATCTGTTTCGGGCTTGTTGCCCTGAAAGGTGTTGGTGATGCCGCTATAGACTCCATTGTGGAAACACGGGAGGAAAGTGGTTCCTTTGCCTCGCTACAGGATTTCTGCGAACGCGTGGATACGAAACAGGTCAATAAACGTGCTGTCGAAAGCCTGATTATGAGCGGGGCATTTGACTCGCTTGAAGGGCATCGGGCGCAGTACCTCGCGAGTTTAGAGAATATCATGAAAGCCGCGCAGAACGCGCAAGCCGAACGCGATCGCGGACAGATGAGCCTCTTCGGGGACGGAGAGGAAGCACCGACAGCAACCGTAGCACTCGTAGCAGCACCCGAATTGGACCCGTTGGAACGGCTTATGCGAGAAAAGGAGCAGCTCGGCTTCTATGTTTCCGGACATCCACTTGAAGAATATGGCGACATCATCGAAAACTACACAAGCACAAGCACCCAGAACCTCGCTGAAAACCGTATTGACTCCGAAGTTGATGTGGCGGGTATGCTTACGGAAGTAAATAATCATACCACGAAAAAAGGAGAACCCATGGCGGTCATTGAGTTGGAGGATTTGGAAGGTGCCGTAAAAGTCGTCGTGTTCCCGGATGCCTACAAAAACGCGGTTGAACTCGTGGAAGGAAAAGTGGTTTGGATTCGTGGCACCGTCAAACTTGATAACAGAAACCGCAATTCTGATTCTGATGAGGATACGCAAAAGGAGGCACTGCAGATCCAAGCAGGTAAGATATTGGATATTGAATCTGTCGCGGAACAGCAGACATCTGCGCTTGAGGTGACGATTCCAGAATCTGACCTCGAAAACGCCGAGAAATTGGAAGCACTTCAGAAAATCGCACGTGCCAACAAGGGCGACCACGATTTGATTTTACGACTCATGAGTCCCCGTTACGGCGAAGTTATCGCGCGATGTGATCGGAAATATAATGTCGCATATAAACCGCAAATTATTGAGCAGGTAGAGGGACTGTTTGGTGAAAATTGTATCAAGCCGAGCAATCGCACAATACGTGGTAAGAAAAGCCGTACTTCACAGATGGATTTTGTCTAAAAGAGGGAAGTGTGGAAGGATGGAAGAAAGTATCTCCCCACCTTCCAACCTTCCCGGTTTGTAAGCAGAAACGCAATGCAATTGGAAGGAAGTTTGCTATGCAGTATCGGACACTCGGTAAAACAGGGCTCAGCGTGTCAGAAATCGGCTACGGCGGCGGTAGGGTCCGCCCAGAACACGATGAAACAGCACTCGTCAAAATGATCCACTACGCGATGGACTGCGGTCTCAACTTTCTTGATACCGCGCCCAATTACGGTGGTGGCTACAGTGAAACGGTCATCGGTAAAGCAATCGCGGGTCGCCGAGAATCGTGCATCGTCGCTACTAAAACGGAGGCTTACGATCCAGCAGGTATCCTCACAGATGTAGAAGGCAGTCTACAACGGCTCGGCACCGACTATATTGATGTGCTACAATTCCACGGTGGTTGGTTCTACGCCGAAGAGACAGATCAGATTCTGAATAACGGTGGGTTAGAAACGTATCTAAAACTAAAAGCGGATGGGAAGGTTCGGTTTATCGGATTTTCTGCGGACGGTCCCTCCGGCGGCACGGAGCAATTAATTGCCACCGGACAGTTTGATATGATCCAGACCCACTACAACCTGATGTATCAGAGCACCTGTGATGCATTCGGCAGACGCGGTGTTATCCCCGATGCCGTCGCACAAGAGATGGGGATTGTGCTGATGCGTTCTACGACCAGTAACGCCTTCCAGAACCTCATGAAACACTGCTTCCCCAACGAGATGGCAGATGTTGATGTAGATAGTTTTTTGCTGAACTATTCGCTCTCTAATCCAATGGTGAATGTTGCGCTGATGAGCCTGCAGAGTGTTGACGATGTGGATTGGACGAACGCCGTATCAGATAACGTCGATGCACGTTTAGATTTACGAGCGGTTCATGGGAGGTAGTCAACCAATTTCAACCGGTAGGCGCGGTTTTCAACCGCGCCGCGTGCCTTAAGGAAGTATGTTGTAGGAGCGAGCTGCGCTCGCGAATTTCTCTCCACATTCAACTACGGTTTTCGCGGCGGTCTTTCATCTACGGATGCCGCCTCCTTGCTTAATACCTCAATAAGGTGATAGGCATATCGTCCCACATCCTGGATCTCTGTCCCTCTATCTTCAAGTCTCACTTTTAGTGTGTAGATATACCCCGGCTCAAAATCAAATTCCTGTATGTTTTCGTAAAAAAACTCCCACCGTTGGCGTTCCTCATTAAATTCGAGATAACACTCTTGCTCAAAAGCACCCACACAGTCTACTTTATAGGGACCGATGATAATTGTCTCTATATGTTCATCCCAACCACATCCGATAGTAAGAACAAGAAAAATTACGGTGATCGGGAGGATAAATTTTGGTGGAAATGGCATGTTTTTCTTCGGTAATCTATGGATAGTTTTGGAGTCAAACCAGCGTGTCCCGGCTTTTTTAGGCGAAAGATGCTATAGAAATCTAACACAACAAGATAATACCATCTGAAAATGTGCCTTCTAAACCTTTCGGATTACCCGCGACGTAAACTGTTTCGCCAATTTTGACAGCATCGCTGTTGCTAAGCGGAAGTGGTTTAATACCGGACGCAGAGACTTTTAGGAGTGCGAGATCGTTGTCTTCGTCGGTTGCAGTCCAGCCTTCAATTTTGTAGGTGGTATATTTACCGACTAACTTTGCGGTGCCGTTGGCTGCCCCTGCAATCACATGGTAGTTAGTCGCAATGAGATTGGATTTGACAAAGAAGCCGCTGCCAAAACCAAGGGTTTTGCCGTTGCTATCCTTCATCTCTAAATAGACGGTAGCGGCTAATGCTTTCTCAGCGATCTCTGGAACGGTTTGAGCAGTAGTGCTGTTTGTTAAGCAGAACAAGAGCACTGTAAATGTCGCTATAAAGAGATGCCATAATGGTTTGTTCCGATGCTTCATTGGAAAATCCCTTACGCGGTTAACATTGCTGCAATGTCTTCGGGCAAGTCAATATCGTTTTGCTGTTCAAAATCTGCTATGCTTTCGTAGATGTTATGAAAATTAGCGACGATATCCATTTTTAGGATTTTGGCAATAGTCAAATTTAATTTTGCCTCCTGCCAATTTTGTCTTTGCATCCAAGTAAGCCCAAGATTATAATATGCTTCGGCATCGTCAGAATTTAGTTCGATCGCCTTCTCGTAGTCTTTCATAGCAAGATTGAAATCACCTTTTTTATTATAAGCTTTGGCGCGGATAATATAGGCATCAGCATTGTCAGGTTTCAAATCTATCGCCTTCTTATAGTTTTCTAGGGCACGACCAAAATCATCTTCCGCAAGATAAGCATCCCCACAAGTGATGTAAGCATCAAAATCGTCAGGATCTAATGTTACTGCTACATCGTAGTCTTTGATGGCTTCATCAATTTCACCTTTGACAAGGTAAGCATTGCCACGATTATAATAGGCTTTGGCAAAATCTGGATCAAGTTCTACTGCTTTGTTCCAGTCTTCAATAGCCTTGTCAATGCTGCCTTTATCAAAGTAAACACTGCCACGATTATTATAAAGCAATGCATCATCAGGGTTGTATTCTATCGCCTTGTTATAGTCCTCAATAGCCTTTTCAATATCCCCTTTATCGTAGTAGACATTGCCTCGATTGTTATAGCCTTCGGGAATATCTGGTTTCAATCGTAGGGCTCTCGTGTAATGCATCACAGATTTTTCGTATGCGGCTTGTTTTTTTTCAGATGCCTCTACCTCATTCCCTTTTAAGTGATAGGTAAGCCCTCTATGAAATTCCAAGTAAGCATTTTCATGGAAACGCTGATTTGTAATAAATCCGTGTAAATCATTGTAGATAGCTTCTGTGGAAATGTCGTGGTACTTTTGTAGGTAGGCTAGCGTAGGCAATTTAAGGTATGCGGGAATCGTAATGATGTCTACATCTTCGGGGGCAAGAAATCCATTAGGATGTTGGACAAATACACTTTTCTGGGCAATGACGCGATGTCGCGGGTTACGAGGACGCAAAATCAAGTCTTTCCACTCATCAGTCTTTTGTAAAAGAATCAGTCTTCCATCTTTAGTAAGTGAATCTGAGTTATCACATGCAAAGAAAAGAGCAATGAGGTAGTCTGTCGTAAAGTCAATTAGATTAGTTTTGCCACCGTGATGTTGAAGCTGTGTTAGAA
>VXXH01000747.1 GCA_009835515.1 Candidatus Poribacteria bacterium | reverse complement strand
TTCTGCTCCGATTTTTCCGATGTCAAAATCGGGGCTTCTGTTAACTCCAAGTGGTTAGCCTCGTAATGAAATGGAGAGGCGGCTCTGTGACGAGAAATGTTCAAGTACCAAGTCACTTGAGCCCTCCGCAAGGTAAATTAAAAAATGAATCTTGTACCTATCGTCGTTGAACAAACCAGTCGAGGCGAACGATCATACGACATATACTCTCGCTTGCTTGAAGACCGGATTATCATGATCGGAACACCAATTGATGATGATGTCCTCGCGAACATCGTAACTGCACAGATGCTTTTTCTTGAAGGGAAAGACCCGGATGCAGATATTGTGCTCTACATTAATACGCCCGGTGGCTCCGTTTCCGCCGGTTTGGCGATTTACGATACAATGCAGTATATCAAGGCAGATGTGCAAACTTGGTGTTTAGGTAGAGCGTATAGTATGGGAGCTATTTTGCTTGCTGCGGGTGCCCCTGGCAAACGCTACGCCTTGCCACACGCAAAAGCACTGATCCACCAACCGATGGCAACCGGGATCAGCGGTCAAGCCTCCGATATTAACATTCATGCGAGAGAAATCTTACATGAGCGAGATCGGCTTTACGATATTTTAGCCGAACATACCGGTCAAGATGTTGACAAGATCGCTACTGATGCCGATCGCGATTTTTATATGACTGCCGATCAGGCACTTGAATACGGTCTTGTTGATCATGTTGTAGAACAGCGTGCCACAGAGAGAGAATAGTTGTCGGTTGTCGGTTTGCCTCGCAGTGAGAGTTGTTGGTTAAGAGAAAGACTTTATATATCAAGTTTCCCTCTTAACTCTCACTGCGAGGCAAACTGAAAGGTTTTTCGCAGAAAAACCGAACCGACAACTGATGACCATTAAAAAAGGAGAACTTCTATGTCAGAATCCGCTCATCGTGAAGTGTCTTGTTCTTTCTGTCAACAGGATAGTACACAAGTCCGCCTACGACTCCTTCAGGGCAGGGAAGCCAATATTTGTGTTGAATGTATTGTCCGACTATCAGCATCTACATCGGATAGTGCTTCATGTGCATTTTGTAGGCGCGATAATACTCACGTCGAAACACTCTTTAATGGACTTGAGGCGAATATCTGTGAGAGATGTCTTGCCGAGTGTATTGATCTCTGTAACGATATTCTCGCTCGTAAGCCAGACGGTAGTTTTGATCTATCCATGGAGGATTTCAACAAAGCGGAGGGACCACACGAACAACACGAACTTGAAGGCGACCAAGAGGCATCTGCACAAGCGCGCGGGCGCAGTGCTCGACAACGTACTGAAACCAATACTGCAAATACACCGAACTCCGAAACAAAAAATGAACAGGATGCACTCGCAGAACCCCCTTCACCTGAGGAAATTAAAGCAAAACTTGATGAATACGTAATAGGTCAAGAACACGCCAAAAAGACCTTGTCTGTTGCAGTTTACACACACTATAAACGCTTACACCACGGCGATATGACTGATGATGTTGAATTAGACAAAAGCAACATTTTGCTCATCGGACCGACAGGTACAGGGAAAACGCTCCTTGCGCAAACGCTTGCAAGGGTGTTAGATGTGCCTTTTGCTATCACCGATGCAACAACCTTGACCGAAGCGGGGTACGTGGGTGAGGATGTCGAGAATATCATATTGAAACTGGTTCAAGCGGCGGATGGCGATGTCGCACGCGCTGAAACCGGTATCATCTATATTGACGAAATTGATAAGATTACTCGGAAATCCGAGAATCCATCGATTACTCGCGATGTATCCGGTGAAGGCGTTCAGCAAGCATTACTCAAGATTCTGGAAGGGACAACCGCGAATGTGCCACCCCGTGGCGGTAGGAAGCACCCCCATCAAGAGATGATTGAGGTAAATACCAAAAAGGTATTGTTTATTTGCGGCGGAACCTTTATTGGGTTAGATAAAGGCATTAAGGACAGACTCGGGAAGCAAAGTATCGGTTTTGGTTCGTCTATCCAACCGAAAAGCGAAACCAAAATTCATGAAATTCTCGCACAGGTGACACCAAAAGATCTTATTAAATACGGATTTATACCGGAGTTGATCGGACGACTTCCAGTTGTTACGACGCTCCACGAATTGGATGCCCCGGCACTGATCCGTATTCTCACGGAACCGAAGAACGCGCTTGTCAAACAATATCGGCGTCTTTTGGCGTATGAAGGTGTGCAATTCCACGCGACTGATGGCGCATTAACCGCTATTGCTGACGAAGTCATTGAACGTGAAACGGGTGCGCGCGGGTTAAGAGCCGTTTTTGAAAAGATTATGCTTGATACCCTATATTGTCTCCCATCACTTGACGATGTTGAAGCATGCCATATCACCGAGGCCTCTGTGCGTAACAGTGAACCACCACAACTCACTTATAGAAAATCCGAAGAACTTAAAACTGCTTAGCGACAAATTTGTAAATGAACCGTTGCCACTTTGGCAAAACTAATATGCTGGGATTGATGCCTGGCGCTAGGACGAGAACTATGAATCCGACAGCAGGAAAAGAAAATGGAACCGTAAGTTTACCGGTTATTGATTTGTCCCCGGATTTCGATATGTATTCTCCTTTTCCGAAGACGCGGTCCTTCCTAAATGCCGCCCGTCAGATGGGGATCCAGGCGACCCGTGCTGCGCTCCGCTCGAATCGGCGGATACTCCTCCTCCATCAAAAAGTGGAGTTGGAAGAAGGAGAAGATGCCGCTCCTGAACATCTCCACACTATTGGTGCTGTCGCGAATATCATTGAATCCTACGAACCTGGGGACGGCACTATCCGTATCGCTATTGCTGCAGAGCAGCGCGCGATTGTTCTCGGGTATACAAAAACGGCTGATTTCTTGCAAGCGGACGTGCAAATTATCCACGAAGAGATCGGGTTAGCAAATGCCGCTGAATCTCTTGTCAAAGATACTAAGAAACTTTTCAATGACTACGCAAAAACAAGGCAGAAGGAGCAGGCGCGCAACTCACAACCGCATGTTTTGACTTTGGAAGAAGTCAAGCAGCTTATTAAAGAGCAAGAGGAACCGGGACCGCTCGCAGATATTATTGCTGGATTTCTCGAGCTCAGCGCACCAGACCGCCAAAATGTTATTGAGGAATTCAACCCTATTAAACGTTTGCAAGTCGTCATACAGTTTTTGAACGAGGCACTTGAGCGCAATGAACTCCGAGATGATATTCACAATCAGGTCCGGGAATCTGTCCAAAAGACACACCGAGAATTCTATCTTCAGGAACAGATGAAGGTCATTCAGAAGGAGCTCGGTAGGGATGATATCGCTGAAGTCGATGAACTCCGAGAACAGGTAAAAAACGCCGGAATGTCCGAAGAAGCGGAAGAGAAAGCACTTAAGGAACTTGATCGGCTTGCACAGATACCGCCGCAATCTGCCGAATCCGGAGTTATCCGTACTTATGTTGATTGGATACTCGCCTTACCTTGGAAAGAGAGCACTGAGCATCAGCTCCAACTTCCCGAAGCGCAACGAATACTTGACGAGGATCACTACGGGTTGGAGAAACCGAAAGAGAATGTCCTCGAATACCTTGCTGTCTTACAACTCGTGAAACATCTTAAAGGCCCCATTATTTGTCTCGTTGGGCCGCCCGGGGTGGGAAAGACCTCGCTCGGTAAATCGGTTGCCCGCGCGACCGGTAGGAAGTTTGTCAGAATGTCGCTCGGCGGCGTTCGAGATGAAGCTGAAATCCGCGGACACAGACGTACCTATATCGGTGCTATTCCCGGACGTATCATCCAAGGACTCCGTGATGTAAAGTCGAAAAATCCGCTTTTTTTGCTCGACGAGATTGATAAACTCAGTTCGGATTTCCGGGGTGATCCGGCATCCGCACTCCTTGAAGTTCTCGATCCAGAGCAGAATTCCACCTTCCGCGACCATTACATGGATATTGCTTTTGATCTTTCCGATGTGATGTTCATCACGACCGCTAACACGCGTGTTACTATACCGGCTGCGCTCCAGGACCGGATGGAGATCATTGAATTGCCGGGTTATACCGATTTCGAGAAGCATAACATCGCTACCTTCATACCGAACGGACTTATCCCGAAGCAGCTTGAACGTCACGGACTTTCAGGTGAGAATATCACCTTCACAGACGAAGCCCTCTATGAGATGATACATAAGTATACCCGCGAAGCCGGGGTCCGAAACCTTGAACGCACAATCACTACTGTCATGCGGAAGGTTGCCAGAGAGATTGTCACCGAAGAGACACCGGATCTCAACTTGGAAATAACACCCACCAATTTGAGCGATTATCTCGGTCCTGCGAAGTGGACGCGCACCAAAGCCGAAGAACGCGACGAAGTCGGTGTCGCTACAGGGATGGTCTGGACACAGATTGGCGGTGATATTGTCTCCGTTGAAGCAACGACGATGCGAGGAGAAGGCAAACTGAGTATGACTGGGCAGCTTCAGGAAGTCATGCGTGAGTCTGTCCAGACCGCTGTCGCCTATATCCGTTCGCGTGCTGAATCCTTCAGGCTTTCTAACACGCAGTTTGAGCAGCAGGATATTCATATCCACATTCCAGAAGGCGCAGTCCCAAAAGATGGTCCCTCTGCGGGGATTACCGTCGCCACGGCGATCCTCTCCGCATTCACAGGTAAGTCTGTTCGTAAAGATATTGCTATGACTGGCGAAATTACGCTCCGCGGTAGAGTGCTGCCGATCGGCGGTCTAAAAGAGAAAGCACTCGCTGCCTACCGAAACGGTATCTTTGACATCATCATCCCCGTGGACAACGAGAAAGATGAAGTTGACATCCCTACAGAAATTCGCGAAGGGATCCGTTTCCATAAAGTCAACGATATGACAGAGGTACTGGAATTGGCACTGACAGAACCTGTTGTGGACTCCGAGGTTCCTGTAGAAATGCCAGTCGCTCCCCAGCCATCTGTGTAAGATAGTTGTCAGTTGTCAGATCGTTTTTTCTCTGGCCGAGAAAAAACTGTCAGTTGTCAGTTAAAGAGGGTTCTGGGCTCACCCAATATTTTTAGACAATCCGAAACGCTCTTAACCGATAACTGATAACTGAAAACCGATAACTCTAAAAAAAAAAATGCGGTTAGATAAATTCCTGCAGGTCAGCCGTCTTGTAAAACGGCGGACAATTGCCAATACCCTCTGTAGCAAAGGCGCAGTGAGCGTCAACGGACACGTTGCAAAAGCCGGGAAAATGCTTTCTGTAGGTGATGTAATTCGTATGCCGGGGTCCCCACCCGCTACTGCGGAAGGGCATCCAACAGGCATTGAGGACGTGCCAGAGTCTGAATACGAGGTTGTTGAGTTACCCTCTGGAAACGTCTCACGTGCGCGTGCTACAACACTCTACCGCCAAATAGACCCGTAGCCTCCATCTCCTGATCGAGGCACCGTTTGCTTCGATTAAAGGAGAAAAAAATTGCAATGACTCGCACAGAAACGCAAATCCAATCTGAAGTCACTGCGTTTCGGAATCCTCGCCCGTTAATGCGGGGTGAAACGAATGCGCAGCATACCACAAATAGACCTAAGGTTGGGCTAACAATGGGGGATGCAGCTGGCATCGGTCCTGAAATCATTATCAAGGCACTTGCAGACAAAAGTGTATATTCAATGTGCCAACCGATTGTCATTGGAAGTCCTGCTATCCTTCAGAATGCTTGTCAATTTATATCCACTGGCACCCCCCAATTAAAATTTAATGTTATCAAGACACCGATGCAAGCACGCACAACGCACGGGACAATTGATGTGCTTGATGTCTCTTCAATATCGCCCGAAGAGGTTTGCCTCGGCACTATAGATGCGCGGGCAGGTGCTGCTGCTGTCAAAGCGATTGAGGTCGCTACACAGTTTGCGATGCAGGGTGAACTTGATGCTATCACGACTGCTCCAATCTGCAAAGCAGCCATAAACCGCGCAGGAATCCCCTACTCAGGACACACGGAAATGCTTGCTGCATTCACGAATACACCTGACGTAGTGATGATGCTCTGTACGCCTGAAGCATTGACCCCAAAACCCGCTTTGGAGACCACAACACCCTGTGTAGAGACCGAAAATAATCCAGTCGCTTTCGCAGTCTCTTTCGTGACGAACCATATCGCATTGGCTGACGTTCCGAAACACCTCTCTGTTCCAAGGATCGTGAACGTCATCCGAATCACGCAACAGGTGCTGACCCGCTGTGGTATTTCTGAACCGCGACTGGCCGTTGCGGGACTAAACCCTCACGCGGGTGAAAGCGGTATGTTCGGAGACGAGGAGGCGCGTTTTATCAGTCCAGCTATTGCCCAGGTCCAGACACAAAACGGTACGATAGACGGTCCGCTCCCTGCCGATGTGCTTTTTGTCAAAGCAAATCAGGGACAGTGGCACGCCGTTATCGCTATGTATCACGATCAAGGTAATATTCCGATAAAACTTCTCGGCTTTGGGAAACTTGTAAATGTCACCTTAGGCTTACCGATAATCCGTACAAGTGTAGACCACGGCACCGCGTTTGACATAGCCGGTAAAGGTATCGCTAATGAGAGCAGCCTTGTTGCGGCACTAAACTGCGCTTCACAACTCGCGAATTAACCATCAGCCGTCAGTAGTCATCAACAAAGAGGTAATTAGCAAGAGGCGTAAAATAATGAAACACCTTCCCTTAAATATACCGAAAACCGCTTAAAG
>VXXH01000539.1:3134-6735 GCA_009835515.1 Candidatus Poribacteria bacterium | reverse complement strand
TTCCTAATTTCTACCGATTGAAGTACCACCAGGACTGTTTAAACTGTCCAAAGATGACGACTATGCAAAACGAACACACCAATATCAACATCGCCACACCGATTTTGCGGGGACATGGAGTCTATGGTGTAAGCGTTCATACCGCGCACCGTTTCTCTATATGTCCGTTGATTTCGTGTGTTATTAACTCGGAGTTAACAGTCCTATTTTTAAGATTACCCCCCCCCGCGCTTAACAAATAATAAGTCTTATACTTCACAAGATAGTATCGTCTTCACGGTAGTTCTATCCTTTGTCATGCCTGCGCGCGTTCCGTTTTGCCCGGAGCGTCTTGTCGCGGGCTGTTTTTGTTGGCACACCCGACGGATACAAAAACAAGAACCGATTACCAATAACCTATTGTCATTAGGAAAGTAGGAGCGTTTATGAAACCGTTGATTGAAAAACGTAAATGGACTTTAGCGATTTTTTTCATACTTTTAATGTTTTTTGGAACATATCTCCAAGGTGATGCGGCTGTTACGCCTGTGAGTGGACGCACGCCGCAGGTGCGGGATGCAATTGTTGCTACGGTGCCGGGCATCGACGCTCCTGCCGACGTGACCGAAGCACACCTCGCAGCGATTACCACACTTAACATGAAGGGGCAAAATATCGCAACCCTGAAAGCAGATGATTTTGATGGACTTACCGCACTGAGCGATCTCAATCTGTATGGCAACCAACTCCGTCGCCTCCCGGATGGTATCTTTGAGGGGTTGACAGCGTTGACGACGCTCCGTCTCGGTGGCAATGCGATTGACCCGCTGCCGATGCCTGTTACACTCGAAAAAGTGG
This sequence comes from Candidatus Poribacteria bacterium, assembly GCA_009835515.1. Lineage (GTDB taxonomy): Bacteria > Poribacteria > WGA-4E > WGA-4E > WGA-3G > WGA-3G. The sequence goes on along the minus strand of VXXH01000539.1, from coordinate 5,898 downwards.
CTGAAGGGCAATTCAAGGCAGTTGCTCCGACAGGTGCGACTTTTGATTATGTGCTGTCCATTACGGCTACAAACGGCAGCATCGTAGCGGGTGCGACGACGGTCAGCATTCCTCACGGTCGTGTGGAAAGTGAAACACTCACCGTGACACGCACGCCTGGCACCACGGGTGAAGTGACCGTGGCTATTGAGACGTTACCGCGGCTGCCGAATGAGCATTACGGCTATGCGTTTGTCCGATCTGATACCCTACCGTTATCGGTCATCACGAAAATCAACACAGCACCTGTGTTCATAGATGGGACAAGCACGACGCGTTCTGTCGCGGAAGATACCGTTGCAGCGACAAACATCGGCGCAGCGATCGCTGCGAGAGATGCTGAAAACGACACATTGACCTACACACTGAGTGGCGCGGATGCGAGCGCGTTTGCTATGGACAGCGCCACCGGACAACTGAAAACAAAAGCACCCCTTAACTATGAGACCCAAAACGCTTATAGGGTGACAATCACCGTCTCTGACGGCAGTCTCACAGACACCATCACGGTGATAATCAACGTCACCGACATCGTCGAAAATACGGCACCGTCTTTCTATGAAGGCAACAGCACGACGCGGTTCGTTTTTGAGAATACCGCTGTCGGCCTGAATATAGGGACGCCTGTGTTGGCAACCGATTCCACTGACGACTTTCTAAGATATACCCTCGGCGGCGTTCATGCGGATGCGTTTGCGATTGACACTGCCACCGGGCAGCTGAAAACCAAAGCCCCGCTTGATTATGAAGCCCAACGGCTCTACACGGTGACCATCACCGTTGACGATGCAGAGTTCTCGGATACCATCACAGTGATTATCAGTCTGATTGATGTCAACGATCCTGTCATGAGTGTGGGTTTTGTCCCGGTTATAGAACGCACGCCAGAGGTGCGGGATGCCATTGTTGCTGTCGTTCCAAACGCAACAGATGCCGCCACTGTTACCGAAGCAGAAGTTGCTGCGATCACAATCCTTAACCTGAGAAATAGCGGTATTTCATTCCTCAAAGCGGGTGATTTCTCGGGTATGACTGCCCTGAGGAACTTGAATTTGTATAACAACCACCTCAGCAGCCTGCCCACAGGTGTTTTTACCGGATTGCCAGCACTGACGACGCTCCGACTCGGCGGCAACGTCCTTGACCCGCTACCCCTGATTGTGTCTCTGCAAAGTGTCGGCCCTGGTGCGTTTAAGGCGGTGATGCCCACAGGCGCGCCGTTTAATATCGTGCTGCCGATTGGTGTAACAACCGATGGCATTCCTGGCGGCACGACGCGTGTGATGATACCGCAAGGCAGCATGGAAAGCGAGACCTTTACAGTGGTTGGCACGGGCACCGGAACGCCAAAAGTGGCATTCCTTCGGTTCCCCGGATTGCCCACGGGGCATTATGGGTATACGATCGCACAATCGACCGTCTGCAACCGCACAGAACAGGTCGCCGCGGCTATTGCGGCAGCTGTCGGCGTAGAGGATTGTAGCACTGTGACAGAACTGGATCTCGCCGCAATTACAAGCCTGGATCTCTCAAATGCTGCGATCACAACCTTGCAGGCGGGTGATTTCGATGGCATGCTATCGCTGACAACGCTCTCTCTTGATGGCAACACTCTCACCCACCTGCCGAGCGGTATCTTTGACGACCTTGTCTCCCTGACAGAACTCTACCTAAATGCTAACGAATTGGCAACACTACCGAGTGGTATTTTTCGCAATCTAACAGCACTGACACAGCTTTATCTACAGCGTAATGACTTGCGTTCGCTCTCTGCCGGTGTGTTTGATGGACTTTCGGCTCTATATGCGATTAACTTGCAGGAGAACGCACTCACAGATTTACCCAGTGGTCTCTTTGATGGGACCCCGTATCTCCGGAGTCTCCTGTTATCTCATAACAATCTGACTTCACTGCCAGCCGGTATTTTTCAGGGGGTGACGGCGCTCGAGCAATTGCATCTGCGTTGGAACCCGGACGCGGCTTCACAATTGCCGTTGGTCGTAGCACTGGAAAAGGTTGGGACGCACCGGTTCAAGGCAGTTGTGCCGAGTGGCGCGCCGTTTGAAATAATGCTACCGATCAAAGTTGCCAATGGCAGTTTGGTAGATGGCGCGACGGCGATCATCATCCCGAAAGGCGGTGTGGAAAGTCGCCCGATGACGCTGACCCGCACGCCTAACACGATTGATGCTGTTACTGTGGATATTGAAACGCCTCTGCCGATGCCTCCCACAATGCATAACGGGTACGTGCTTGTCAAATCCGCTCTGGGACCGTTAGAAGTTATCCAACAGATCAACGTACCTCCAGTATTCACGGAGGGCGCGGACACCCGCCGCACCATCGCTGAAAATGTAGCTACCGGCACTGACGTTGGGACCCCTGTGATCGCAACCGATGCGAATACAGACACTACCTTGACCTACACGCTCAACGGAAACCCGGATGCTGCAGCGTTTGACCTCGATAGCCAGACGGGGCAGTTGAAAACGAAGGCTCCGCTGGACTTTGAAACGCAAAAGATGTCCACCGTCACGCTCACCGTCTCCGATGGCACGCTCACGGACACGATTGTTGTTACGATCAAGGTCTCTGATGTCAACGAGGCACCCGTATTTGCGACTGAGAGTCTCACAACACACACTGTTACGGAAAATACACCAGCGGGCGAGAACATTGGTACGCCTTATAGTGCGACGGATGTAGACGCGGATACCTTGACCTA
>VXXH01000539.1:0-3034 GCA_009835515.1 Candidatus Poribacteria bacterium | reverse complement strand
GGTACGCCTTATAGTGCGACGGATGTAGACGCGGATACCTTGACCTACAGCCTTGAGGATGAGGCGGATGCAAAGGCATTTGAGATTGATAACGAGACGGGACAGATCAAAGCAAAGGCGGCTCTTGACTATGAGACAGAGACATCCTATTCGGTGACAATCAGCGTCTCCGATGGCGAACTCACGGATACGCTCGTTGTTACCATCAATATTTCTGATGTCAACGAGGCACCCGTATTTGCAGATGACAGCCCCACAACATACACCGTCGCAGAAAATACACCATCGGGTGAGAGCATCGGTACGCCTTACAGTGCGACGGATGTGGACGCGGATACCTTGACCTATAGCCTTGATGGAACAGATGCCGACGCATTTGACATAGATAACGAGACCGGGCAGCTGAAAACAAAGGCGGCTCTCGACTATGAAACAGAGACATCCTATTCGGTGACAATCACCGTTTCTGATGGCGAACTTACAGATACCATCACCGTCACCATCGATGTTACAGATGTGCAGGAAAACTATGCACCCGTCTTTACGGACGGCGGCACCACCACGCGTTCCATTCGTGAAAATACGCGTGCGGGGGTCAATATCGGCAGTGCCGTAGCTGCCACGGATCCAGACGGTGATACTTTGACCTACAGTCTCGGTGGCACGGATGCCGATTCGTTTGCTATTGACAGCACCACTGGGCAGCTCCAAACCAAGGCACGCCTCAATTTTGAGCGGAAGCGTTCCTATTCGGTTACGGTCTCTGTTTCCGATGGTAAGGGTGGGAGTGATAGTATCGACGTTACGATCGATATTATAAATGTGTATGAAAACCGTGCCCCCTACTTTACAGGGGTCAGCAGCGCCTATAACGTTCCCGGCACCACAACATATACGATACTGGGGAGCAAGCAAAGAACCATCGGCACGTTCCCTGCCAGAGATGCGATTAATGATATAATCACCTACAGTCTGAGTGGACCAGATGCGGCATCGTTCAGCATTAGCAGCTCGGGGTTGCTCCAAACCGTTACCGGTGGCCTTAACTATAATACGAAAAAAACCTATAGCGTAACTATCATTGTTTCAGATGATAAGGGTGCGCGTAATAGTATGACTGTCACTATCAATGTTCTAAAACCCGTCACTACCCGCACATCACAAATCCAAAACGGTATTGTTGCTGCAATAACGGGTGTTACTGATGCTAATAATGTGGCTGAAGCACACCTTCGGTCAATTACTTCGCTTACACTACCAAGCGAGGGCATTGCATCTCTAATGCTCGGTGATTTTGATGGACTCACTGGGCTGACAGGGCTCTACCTGAACTTCAATAATATAGCCTCATTGCCGCTTGGTATCTTTGACCAACTCACCCAGCTGACAAATCTCGGCCTGCGCGACATCCCTCTAACGGAGTTGCCGGATGGCATCTTTGACCAACTCACCCAGCTGACAGATCTCAACCTGGACAGTTGTAATCTAACCGCGTTGCCGCCCGGCATCTTTGACCAACTCACCCAGCTGACAGATCTCAACCTGGCAGCCAACGCTCTAACCGCGTTGCCGGCGGGTGTCTTTGACAAAAACACACAGCTGACAGATCTCAACCTGTTCGGCAACAAACTGACCGCGTTGCCGGCGGGTGTCTTTGACAAAAACACACAGCTGACAGATCTCAGGCTGCACAGCAGCGATATCACGCGCAACAATATCACCGATATGTCCGCACTTCAAGGTGTGACTTCGTTGACGGAGTTATATGTCAAGAACAATTCGATTTCGAGTTATGCCCCACTCGTGACCCTCAAGACAGCGATTGAGGCTGCCGATGATAGTATAACTATAGACATAACTATAGACGGAGCTGGGGTTAACAACCCGCCTACGTTCGACGAGGGTGACAGCACCACGCGCTCGGTTGCAGAGAACACGGCATCGGGACAGAATATCGGCACGGCGGTAAACGCGACAGAGGTGGATACCGGTCATACGCTCACCTACACACTCGGTGGCATGGATGCGTCTTCGTTCAGTATTGTCAGCGGTACTGGGCAGCTCCAAACCAATGCAGCACTTGATTATGAAACGAAGAACTCTTATGAAGTAACGGTGACCGTCAATGACGGGCACAGCGGCGGGGACAGAATTACCGTCACTATCAATGTCACAGATGTAGTCGGTGCTGCGCCATCCGTGCAAACAACGCCTGTAATCCCGGATAAGACCGTCTTGCTCACTAACTATCCCAACCCGTTCAACCCTGAAACGTGGATACCGTATCAGCTCGCCACGCCTGCTGACGTTACACTAACGATCTACGATATACGCGGTGTTGTGGTGCGGGAGTTGCAGCTGGGGCATCAGGCTGCGGGTTTCTATCAGAGCCGTTCGCGTGCGATCTATTGGGATGGCAGAAATGAACTCGGTGAGAAGGTTGCGACAGGTGTGTATTTCTACACGCTTAAGGCGGGTGATTACGCGGCGACGCGCAAGCTGCTGATACGCAAGTAGTCCCCATAGGTGTCAATTTATAGTGAAGCCATAAGCGTCAATTTAAGAAAAATAGCCATCTCGGTCTGCAAAAACACCCTCGGCACGCAAACCGAGATGGTCGGTTTTGCGGTGTACACACCTGCCCCCCTGATAAGGGGGGATAAAGGGGGGTTTCTTGCGATCTGCATTCCTAACGCTTTCCACTTTTGACTTCTGAACTGTGATTTTTCTGATGGCTATGATACCCATGATAAGAGCACCTATCATAATCAACTGCAAACCGAGTCCTGACGACTCGGCAGTTCTGCGGGAACGCCGTCTTTGTAGAAACTTCAACGCCGCCCTCAGCATCTTATTTTCCATCAGAGATCTTATCAGAAAAATCAGAAAAATCACAGCAATCAGAGTTCAGGTTGAATATGCCGAGACTGGCATGGATAATCGCTAAATTGACCCCTATGGTACATCGCAAAACCACACCATAGTATTCTGTCAACCTTCAAATGATGGTTTGTAGTAGTGCGATTCATCGCAC
>VXXH01000592.1 GCA_009835515.1 Candidatus Poribacteria bacterium | reverse complement strand
AGTTGATGTTGTATTTCAATTTCTCTTGTAGGAGGGGTTTGTAACCCCGATTTATCCAAACGCTTGACAGGAAATTCTCCAAAAACCCGCGTAATCCGAGATTCAGATTGATGTGTCTTTTACCTCTTCTGCTGTGCTTTCGCGAGTTCATCAAGTTGTTGTCGCGCATGGACAACGATAACATTCTCAGGATAATCGGTGATGATTGTCCTATAGGTAGTGACAGCGTTATCAAAATCAGATTTCTGTCGATAAATTTCAGCGATGTTCACCAACGCTTCCGCGGCGATAGAACTCTCCTGCAAGACTATCTGCTGGTACGCATTGATCGCCTCGTCATCTCTACCTGCTTCGCGGTAGATATTACCCATAAGCAGCCATATATCGTCGATAATAGTGGCTTGTGGATAGACTTCAAGTGTTCGCTGGCACTGCTGGAGGGCATCTTCTGTGTTTCCACGCAGATAAAGTTGCAAGGCGGTCGCATAATCCGTGAGCGGCACCTTGAAATAATCCGAGTGATTCTGAATGAGGACAAGTCGTTCAAGCGCATCATTCGTGAGTTTATCAGATTTTGAAATCTTGATGACGCTGTTGTATTCCTTGAGAGCCTGCTCAAAGTCTGACGCGAAAAAATAGGAGTCGCCAATCAGTTTTCGGGCAGTGGCACGGAGGCGGTTCGTACGGTTGGCAATCGGTTCGAGTACTTCCCGTGCAAGCGTGTAACGCTTCAGTAGAATATGGCACTCACCTAAACCCAATTGCACTTCCCCTAAGTGGGTGGCGGATAAACGTTGGGTAAGCAGCGGTTCAAAAGTCATTTGGGCAGCTTTCGGTGCTCGAAGACCTCGCAGTTGGAGTTGCCCAAGCAGCAACTTGTCTTTGACAGAAGCCTCGCCACTTTTGACCTGTTCCTTCAGGAGCGCGACGGCTTCATCCCACCGTGCCATCTGCTGATAGAGTTCGGCGAGTTTGAAACGCGTGTTCCTGACACGTTTTCCGTCGGTGGAACCTGCTATCAATGCCTTATAGAAATCAGCGGAAGCCTGAAGATTTTCTTTGCGTTCTAACACTCGCGCATATTTTTCAAGCGTTGTATCAGTGTGCATTGGATAAGATCGATGAAGTCGTGTAAAGGTCTCAAGGGCTTGCATTGCTTTCCCCGCATAGAATAAGAGTTCACCGAGCGTCATAACGATATTAGCGTTATAACCGGATTGTATTTGCTGCTTCTGAAGCAGGGCGATGAGTTTCTCCTGAAGCGGTTTGCGTTCTACACCTTCATAAATCTCAAGCATCGCGCGCCAGATTGTTTCTCGTTGATTCTGTCCAAGCCCAATACGTTGCAAAGCGTCAATATAAACGTCTGCGGCTTCTTGGACTTTGCCCTGAATTTTATACGCCGCTGCCAACTGCTTATAGAGATAACTATCCTGTGGGTTCAAACGAATCGCTTCCTGATACGCAGCAATCGCCTCTGGATACATCTTATGAGAGAGATAGATTGTGCCGAGTTGTTGATGTCGGTCGGGTCGATTCGGACCCCCCGTGACTAATTTCTGCCACTCGGCGACAGCTTGGGCGGTTTTTCCAGTTTCAGCATAGAGAGAGCCTAATTTCTTACGCAAGTTTGTATTATTCGGGTTCTGTTTAATTGCCTTTCGGTAAAGCTCAAGTGCCTTCGGGTAGTCGTTCTGTTTTTGGTAGAGTTCTGCTAACTGCTCGAGTAAAGAGCTATCGTCAGGATACTGCAGCATCCGTTCTTGAATCAGTTTCTCAGCCTCTTCATAACGAAGGTTTGTAATATAAAGCTGAATAAGTCCATTGACTGCCGTGGTGCGATAGGGTGAAGTCGGGAAATTGTCAAGGAAATATTTGTAACTTGTTATTGCTGCCTCAGATTTGCCTTCTGCTTGTTCGTATTGTCCGACGAGATAGGCAGCCGTAGCAGCGGCAGTCGTGTCAGGGTGTTGTTTGAGAATCTGCTTACACTGTAGAATGGCTTCCCGAAACTGATAACGTTCCCAATGGAGGCTTGCTAACCGATGCACTGCCCGCGTCGCATAAGAACCGTTGGGGTTTTCATCAACAATTTCTCTGAAAATACGTTGTGCTGCAGCATCCTCACCTGTTTTCGCATAACTCTGGCCTAACATCAAGCGGATTGAGTCCTTTTGGCTTTGCCGAAGTGGTGTATGCGAACCGTCAGCGTTAGGAATACCTTTTTCGATCAACGCCTCGTACGCCTTAATCGCTTCCATGTACCGACGCTCGTGATAATGATCATGTGCCGCTTCAACTGGTTCCAACGAAGGATCTACCGTTTGGGTAGTCGGCGCGCGTTGAACTTGGGCGAAAGTATATCGCTGCCCTCCGATGACGATAGTGAGAAGTAAGCCGAGAAAAAAAAGAAAGATGATTCGTTGTTGCATTATGGTATCCATTTTTATTCCGATAGACAAATATTAACTATCTCCTGAAGCGTTAGCGTTTCCATCTCTAATTTGAGTTTCTCAACCCTTTCTCCACCGAGTTCTACCGCCAATGCAGCAATATCTTTGTTGACTGCATCCACATAAAGCGGCGTTGTCGATGCGGTTTCGGCATAGATTGACGCGACCCTAAGAAAGAGACACAAACTCTGTTCAAATTTGCCTTCCGCACGCGCTAACTGTCCGAATCGATAAAGCGATTCTGCTATCTCACGAGGGCTGCTGTTCTCGTTGCGGTACTCGAGACTTTCTGTATAGTAATGTCTCGCCTCCTCATATTTAGCATGACGAAGCGCTTCTTTACCAAAACTATCCAATAGGTAAGGGATCCCCGTGCTGGAAGTAGAGAGTTCACGGGTGAGACGTAGACTTTCGGTATAGTAGTGTTTCGCTTCCTCTCGCAGGCCTTGTTGGTGGACAGTCTTTCCAAGATTATTGAGGGTATAGGCAATACTCCGTTTGTCTCCAAGTTCACGAGCGAGGTGCAGGCTTTCCGTGTAACGCAGTCTCGCCTCTTCAAGATGGCGACGATGATATGCTGTGAGTCCTAAGTTGTTTAGCGTGAAAGCGATATGCCATTTATTCCCTAATACTTTGGCGATCTCTAAGGCTTCGGTAAACTGTCTATCCGCCTCTTTGAGTTTTTCTTGATATCTTGCGATAATACCGAGACAATTCAATGCCTTGACGATCCCGAGTTGCTGCCCCAACTTTCTGAAAATTTGTAACGCATCTTCGCACAATTGCCGGGCAGTTTCACACTCCTGTCGTTCATTATAGAATTTGGCAAGCGCCACCTGGAGGTCCGCTCTTGTCAAATGGAATGACATTTCGTCTGTTTCAGACGCGTCTTTCAATTCCTGACGTTCCTCAATCTGTTGGTTTAATTCGGTTTCTGCCTGTTTCAACCACCCCAAGCCTTCATTCCACAACCCACGGACATAGAAAAACTCTGAAAGAGCGACAGCAAGTTGTCCAAACAGGAGCCATTTAGCATTCTCTTGTGCGAATCTAAAAACAGCGCGAAAATTACCGAGTTCAATCGCTATTTCCGAGAGTGCCTCACTCTGTTCTGAACCCTCAAGTTTTCTGTCCTGTTCTTGTGCTAACGTAAGATAATAGCGTGCATGCGCCTCTCTGAATGCAATGGGCGGTTGCTTCTCTTGAAGATACAATTGTAACGGCGCGGGGAGCCGATAGCGGGTTTGCGTCAGATATTCTTCAATCATAAGTAGCGATTTATCGTGTAAATTAAAGATGAGGTCGATTGTTTCCGTTTCTGACTGGGTAGCGATTGAACTACAGATAGTTTCAGCGGCTTCTAAGAAAAATCCACCTGAAAACAGCGCGAGTTGACAAAGTAGGAGTTGTTCTTCTGGTCCTAAAAGCTCGTAGGACCAGTCAATCACGGCATTAAGGGTTTGGTGCCTCGCTGGCACATCCCGATCACTTGTTGAAAGAAATGTAGATGATTGACTTGATGATGAGCTGTCAAGTAGGACGTTTAAACGCGCAAGAATGTGTTGAGGTGTCATTGCACGAACGCGCGACGCAGCGAGTTCAATCGCAAGGGAGAGCCCATCAACCACCCGACAAATCGCACCAATCGCTTCGGCATTGTCAGCCGTTAATTGGAAGCCCGGCGCGACTGTTTCTGCTCTCGCCAAAAAGAGTTGAACGCTTTCGTAATGATGGAGTGCTTCCCAGTCCATGTCTGCGGGCGGAACGGATAACGGAGGCACGATGAATCGCTGTTCACCCGCAATCTTCAAAGGTTCTCGTGATGTTGTTAGACAGTGTAGCGTTGGACACCTAAGCAACAGCGTCTTGACATCCTCGGTGGCTTCCATCACGTGCTCAAAATTGTCCAACACCAATAGAAGTGTTTTTCCCAACAAATATGAAACGACTTGTTCCATAACATCTTGTGTCGATTTTAATGGAAGGACGAGAGCCTTCGCGATTTCTGTGATAATATCGGTCGGTTGTCTCAAATCAGCTAACGCAATGAACGAGACCCCATCAGGATACGTGTTCTGAAGCTCCGTTGCAACTTGTAGGGCGAGACGCGTTTTGCCGATCCCCCCCGGTCCAGTCAGCGTCACCAGTCGTGTCTGTCCGTTAGTGAAATACGCCACAATACGGCGAACTTCAGCTTCTCTACCGATAAAACTATTTATAGGCGCGGGTAGATTATTCGGTAGATCGTTGAGGGTTCTCAGGGGTGGAAACTCGGTTTGTAGTTCAGGAATAGGGGTGGAGTCTATAGATGTCCTATCCGGCAATGGGGCTTCTTGTATCCCTTTGCTGAAGACTTCGCGCCATCTTTCTTCACCGATGATCTCTAAAGTGGAGGCCCGAGGAGCGAGAAATTGAAAAATCGCTTCTGGATGTTGAATGTTTTTTAGCCGATGTTCGCCGAGTGAGACAAAACTACCATGTGGAAATTGTGCTCTAACAAGTTCATGCGTTACAGCAGAGAGCAAAATCTGTCCACCGTGTCCTGCGTCCGTAATCCGTTTGGCGAGATTCGCAGGCATTCCGTGATATTCGTCATCCAGCAGGATCATATCACCTGTGTGAATACCGATACGAACCCGCAACGCCTCAATGTTTTCATGCCACTGATACGCATTGAGTACTAACTGTATCTCAAGGGCACACATAACAGCCGCACTCGCCGTAGGAAAAACAAAGAAAAAAGCATCGCCTTCGCTTAGGATCTCTGTGCCGCCCCATGCGGAATTTGCAGCCCGCAAAATTGTGTTATGGGTACGCATAACCTCCGCCATCACCGCATTGCCGTGTGCCTCCCAGAGTCGTGTTGAACCTTCGATATCTGTAAACATCAAAGTAAGAGTACTAATTGACAAATGTGGTTGCGGATCGTGTGTTGATAAAGAAATGTCCTTCTTTAATTCCATGAGGCGAGATTCCTAAACACTCCAAGCATTAGAGCATCGCGAGACTTGTCAGCAACGCCATACCGTAAATCATGCAGGTTTCATCAATGTCAAATTGTGGATGATGACACATATTTACGATGCCTTTTTCCTCGTTTCCAGCACCGACCATCACAAAACAGGCAGGGATTTCTTGAGAATAGCATCCGAAGTCTTCGCCACCCAATATCGGCAGCACTGGAAATATGATGTTATCCTCTCCGACCAACCCGCGCGCGTTAGATACAACGTTAGTAACACAAGGTTCGTGGTTGTATGTTACTGGACATCCCTCTTGGTAATCAAAAGTGTATGTGGCATTGTTAGCATCTGCTAAACCTTCGATGAGACGTTCCAGCTGCTCGCGAACGCGTGTTTGAACGGTCTTTTGAAGGGTCCGCACCGTGCCGCCGATGAGTACTTTCGGAGGGATAACATTGAGTGCTGCACCTGTGAGTCCATTCTTCAGGTTGGCATCTCCACCGTGTAGTTGCGTCACACTGACCACCGCTGAATCTAATGGGTTAACATTTCTGGCGACAATGGACTGTACCGCTGTCACATACTGCGCACCAATAACGATCGGATCGACCGTGAGATGTGGGAACGCAGCGTGTCCACCCCTACCAGTAAGCGTGATCCGAAAAGTATCAGACTGTGCGAGCATCGGACCCACACACGTGGCGTATTCCCCAACAGCATAGATTGGGAAGACATGTATCCCATAGATTTCGTCTACATCTTCTAAAACGCCATCTGCCATCATCGCCTCTGCACCACCCGGGAACACCTCTTCGCTCGGTTGGAAGACAAACCTAACATGCGTCTTGAGACGACTTCGGAGGTGTGAAAGGATTCGCGCTGTCCCGATAAGCATTGCCGTGTGGGCATCGTGTCCGCATAGGTGTGCTTTACCGTCAATTTTCGATTTATAAGGCACATCGGTCATTTCTTGGATTGGCAGCGCGTCCATATCGGCGCGCAAGGCAATACGTTTTGATGCCCCCGGCACCTCCAAATCCCCGACAACACCTGTCCTACCAATACCTGTCTTAACTGGAATGCCGAGTGCATGCAGCGCATCGGCAGCGATTCCTGCAGTGCGTTCCACATCAAACCCTATTTCAGGATGCTGATGAATATCGCGCCGGATGCCGACAATGTCGTTAAAATGATGGTGGCACTGTTCAAAAATTAGGTTCTTCATCACTGAATTGATCTTTCTATAGTCTATCTCATAAATACAAGTTCGCATGTGTTGCAAGTCCCCTGATAAGGGGGATTTAGGGGGTTTCTTCCATAATACAAGTTCGCATG
>VXXH01000046.1 GCA_009835515.1 Candidatus Poribacteria bacterium | reverse complement strand
GCTGAATATAATTTCACAAATGGTATAATATTTTCAGGTTTACGCACAAAACAGATATTGAAGGATGAAAGCGAAAGTTGGGAAAGTCATGGATACTTTTCCTTTCTTCCATCCTTCCAGTCAATCACCTCCAATCTGGCAAGCAAACGAAGGACTCTTGCGTAAGTCCTAATTTACCTACAACTAAGAGGATTCTCTCATGGCAGAAACTACGAATCACACGAAACCGTTTATCGTTGATAAAAACCTCGGCGCAGCACTCGACATTGATAACGCACAACTGACGCGGGCAACTTCTGACGGTACCCCCGTCGTTACACCAACGCAGGAACAGAAATACCTCTTTGACATGCGCGGTTGGCTCTTAGTCCCCGGTGTACTATCAGGTGATGAACTCGCAGAGATGCAGGAATTCGGCTATAAACTCCGCCACGAACCGGACTCGATTCCTGAGCATGAGCGTTCGCCGCTCGGGGGTCCCATGCAACGCCTCGCCGATCATCCCAATGTCATCGGCTTTCTCAACGAATTTCTCGCACATCCCGCGTTGTCAGGTCAAGAATGCTACGGCTTCCGGATGGAATCCTGTAGCCTGTTCTACCGCACTGTCGGCGACGGAAACTTTGGACCCCACAACGGAAACGGGATGCTCCGTTTCCCCGGTGATTCTCATCTGTATCGGTGTATTCCGGGCAGAGGGTATAGCGGCTTAACCCGCATCGTTTGGGAACTCAACCCTGTCAAATATCGGCAAGGTGGCACCCTCTTTATTACGGCGAGTCATAAAGCCGTCTACACAGCACCCGACACAATCCGAAGCCAAGATTCGCCTATCTGGGATACGTATGAGTGTCCTGCTGGATCCCTCCTCTTTTTCACGGAAGCGTTGACACATAGTACACACACTTGGACAAACCAAGAGAATGACCGCCTCGCTATTTTCAGTTGTTACAATACCGTCAATAGCAAATGGCACGATTGGGATCCGCATCCAAAGCTGCTTGAAGCAATGCCTGCCAAGCGACAGACCCTTTTCCGACCCGTCCGTGCCGCCAATAATTTGATCGGCGAGACGTATCGGCATTAGTTAATAGTTTTCAGTTTTCGGTTTGCCTCGCGGTGAGAGTTATTGGAAAGATGGTTATCGGTTGCCGGTACGCTTCGCTTTCGGTTATCGGTTAAAGAAGACTCTGATTCATCAAATCTCTCTTTAACCGAGTACTGAAAGGTTTTTCGCAGAAAAACCGAACTGAAAACTGAAAGCCATTAAAAAAGGAGGCGTTGACATGCGTCAAATTGGATCAACACCCGTTACAGCACCGGGTTGGACTGCCAAGCCGAAAGACGGTATTGCTATCGTTGATTGTGATGTCCACCACAACTTTCGTCACCCTACGCAGCTCCTGCCTTACTTGTCAAAATTCTATCAAGAACATCTCCTTGATCAAGGCTTACACCTCGGTGGGTATCCGAACATCCCCATTCGGAGCAACCGCGTAGATCTCAAAGGACGGGTCGAAGATGCCATTGAATCGACTCCGAAGAACTCCGGTGGCGACCCCAGAGATTTCAACTTCACATTAGAGTTTCTTCAAGAGGAGCATCTAAATGTCTGGAATATAGATATTGCCCTACTTACGGGACCGCCGCCGTTCTATGGGTATTCTGGACTACCTGACCCCGATTGGGCAGCTGCACTCTGCCGCGCATTTAACGATTGGACAATCGAGCATTGGCTGGAGCGCGACGAACGCGTCGTGAATGCAATTCTCATCTCTCCATCCGACCCACCCCAAGCCGTTGAGGAAATCAACAGACTCGCTGATCGGAAGGACACCGCTGCAGTCATGGTCCCAATGGGAACAAGCCGACCCTTTGGCAACCGTTTCTATCATCCGATCTGGGAAGCCTGTGAAGCGCATGGACTTCCGATCGTATCCCATATCGGTGGTGGTGGCGGCGCGACTCGAAACACGCCAACCCCCGTCGGGCATCCCACCTACTACATGGAATCTCGGATGAGCCGACCCTATGTCGCCAGCTCACACGCGACATCCCTAATCTGCGAAGGGGTCTTTGAAAAATTTCCCAACCTCAAGTTCGCACTTATTGAAGCGCAACAGATGTGGGCGGTGCCGGTGATGTGGCATCTTGATACCGACTGGAAAGCACTCCGAGACCAAACACCGTGGCTTAAACGACTACCGAGCGAATATTTTCGTGAACATATCCGGATCGGCTCGCAGCCGATGCACGAACCCGAAAAACCGGAACAGATGTACCAGATGTTAGAGATGCTCCACGCCGATGAAACACTGATATTTTGCTCAGACTTTCCGCATTTCGACTGGAACGACCCAGTAACGGTTTTCCCGAAGCTTCCAGAGGATTTACACCATCGCATCTTTGCCCAAAACGCACTTGATATGCTACGAATGAATTTGGAAAGAACCAACGAATCCTTGAATCCAGTAGTGAATTAACCGAAACACAAAACCGTAGCCTGCAACAACGGCGCAGGCGACTCATGAGAAAAGCAGTTGAAGTTTCAAACTCCTGTCCTTTCTCCGCAAGGTAAGTTAAAAATATGGCGCGCGTTGTTGTAGGAAAAGTGTCAGAAATTCCACCAGGAGCACGCAAAATCGTCGTGCCGTTCCGTGGCAAGGCAGGCATTGGTGTCTTTAATATTCATGGCACCTTTTACGCTGTGCGCAACATCTGTCCGCATAAGCGCGGACCGCTATGTACAGGTGAACTGACCGGTAGGTTCGCAGCCAATGCCCCGCCTTCAATTCAAGGCGTGATGCCCTCTGTTGACGGTTTAGGTGAAGTGCTACGCTGTCCATGGCATCAGTGGACATTTGATATTGCCACCGGACAGTGTCTCGTCGATGAAACATTGCGCGTGGCGACCTACCCCGTCAAGATTGACGGTGATGATGTTGTCGTCGAATACAATGGCTAAATTGATTGAGAGTTGTTCATTATTCACGGGATTTTGTGCTACAACTGTCAGGTTGTGGATTTCTAAAGATCATCAACAGTGTGCGCCCCACAAAGGATATAATAGAAAAATATGGTCTCTTTAGTCCCGTAGGGACGACATGTTTATAGATGCTCATATTCAGCCCTGTAAGGGCGGCATGTTTATAGTCTTGAGATATTAATTGGAACGATTGTAGTTGCGAAGATTTATGAATCACCGCATTTTAATTGTAATGGTTTTGGACAATTTTATGGTTTTCAAATTGGGCGAAAACGCGACCAATTTGTTCAATATCTGTGAATCGGAGACTGGAAACTTAGTTTCTCTGGAATAAGTAGCGACTTAAGTAAATTAGGAAACTTAACTGTGCCGAAAGGCACTCAATATTCCGAAATAGGGGGACCAAATGATTAACAGAACTCTGAGACAAATATTTGTTTTAGCCGTTATAACAACTGTTCTAATGGCGACACACACGACACAAGCGCGTCAAGCAATTACCGATGGGTTAGTGAGTTACTGGTCCTTTAATAAGGATTCGGTGGCAGATAAAACGGTGGAAGACATTTTTGGGGACAACGATGGAACCATGGACGGAAACGTTGAGGTCGTTAACGGTAAAGTCGGTGAAGCACTCAAATTTAGTGGCGGTCATGTTGACTGTGGATCAGATAAGAGTTTAACTGATATTGGTGATCAGATAACATTGGAGATGTGGATAAAGCCTGAAAAACCTGGCTGGGCGATTATCGCAGGCATATCGAGGTCAGGAAATAACTCTTATGTGATTGCGTGGTCAGACCAAACTCGCGTTGATTTCAATCTCTGGAACGGTGCCTTAGAGACCTGGCCCTTTCACAGCGTGGGGCAGCCCGATGTAGGGAAATGGCATCACGTCGCTGGCGTTTACGACGGTTCTGACGCCATTATTTATATCAATGGTGAAGTGGATAATGAGAAAAAATTTGAAGGCGTTCTCAAACATAACGGCGAGAATTTTTGGATGGGTGCCAGAAAATCGGATGGACTCCCTTACAACGGTCTTCTTGACGAACTTCGCCTCTACAACCGCGGTCTCAGTCAAGAAGAAATTGAGAATAACCTTGACGCGGTAGGACTCGCCGTTGAACCGACACAAAAATTGACACTCACTTGGGGGATGATAAAGGTTTCCAAGTGAGGCTGCAGATGAACTAGCAATCGCTCCTTTCCATTGAAGAACTAACAGCTGACCATTCGGATTGGCAGGAATTGGTCGCGCTTGTCAATGAGGTAAACCAAGCAGATTGGGCATTCAACCCGTATTTTGAGCAGTTTTCACGCTATTTTTTAGCAGCAAAACAGGATGCGGTTATCGTCGGATTCCTCATGTTTGTTGTGTGGGACATCGGTCCCCATGACCGCGACCACCCACCTATCCAAATGGATGGAAAAACATTAAGAGAGGCGAAAATTCTTGCCTTTGGCGTAAAAGAAGGCTATCGGCGACAAGGCATCGGCACCGCACTTCAAGAGTATACTATCAAACAAGCGAAGATGTTTGGCTGCTACCAAGTGCGATCCGTCAGCGGCGAGAATCACCCTGAGAACCATTCTCTCAAACTCTCTATGGGGTTCGCCGTTGAGCCGATGGAACGTGATGAGCAGTGTTTAGCGTTTGTCATGCCTCTTAAATCATCAAGAGAGAAGTAATTTCTCATGAAACAATTAACCGACACTGAAAAACAGCAGCTTGATGCCAAGATTAAAGAAGAACAAAAACGGCAGCAAGCACTTCGAGAATCGAATCCTGACCTACCGGAATCTTTTGAAGCGGCATCAGCAAAAACAGGGATTGTCCGAAAGTTTGCGCTAAAGCGACTCTGGAAATACGGTTTCCTCGGCATTATTCTTTGTCTACTTGCCTTTAGCGTAATAAATCTACTAAGGTCGCGCAATTTTGGTTATGACCAATACGGTGCTCTCGTGATCGGATTGATACTGCTATTCAATCACATCGCTTATTACTTCGCAACAAAAGGATGGAAAAGCATCGTGATGAAAACCGTCGCATGGGTTTGGATAGCATTTGGATTGGTTTACATACTCTGGCTATTTAGGTAGGAGCTCTCTTCACTTGACGGACCGTTGTTATGCTTCTTAAACCAACACAATGGCAATAGAGCAATTGGAGAAGATATGGTAAAGACTCTCATGTTAATATTGACCACTGTCTTAACGGCTGCCGACGTTCCGCTCGTGGATGCGGCAGCGCAACTAAAGTCTGGAGTATATTATATCACGCAGTCGTGGTCACAGGAGACAGCGTTCAAGCGTCCCTATTACGTCAATGTCCCTGATAGTACAGATCAGCAAAAATTTCCAATCTTCATTTTTTTGCACGGCAACGGTGGAAATGCGAAGGATGCGATGAATGGATTTATGAAGCGGCACCCCACGATGGCGAGCAGGTACGTCATGGTGTTTCCCAACGGATACAAAGCAAGTTGGAACATCGTGTCGGAACGTTCCCGAGCAGACGACCTCGGATTCATCGAAGCGATCGTTAAGGAACTATCCACATACAACAACATTCAGAACGACAATTTCAGCGTCATGGGGAATTCAAATGGTGCCGCTTTGGTGAACCAGGTGGCGATCGAAAGCAAACTACCGAACCTTCGGAATTATGTGACCGCAGTCAGTCCGTTGAATGTCTATCAGCACGATGGACAGAATTTCAAAGCCAAAGGTACTGACAACAATTATCAAGCTGTGGCCATGCCGATGACCGGTAAACGTCTGATGAATATTTCGGGGACTACTGACGAGCTGGTCCCTTATCACGGCGGCCCTTCAAAACACATTCCTGCCAAAAGTGGCAAATTGGGCTTTGTTGATGCTGAAGAATCAATCTTTCTATGGGCAAAGCAGATGGGATACGACGGAGAGAAGTTGTCCAAACCCAGCAGAATCGATCGTAATCTCGCAATCTTTAGTTACCTCAACGGGGACGTGATCCACTACAAGGTTATTGACGAAGGGCACGGCGCATCGCGGGCGATCAGCGAGAAAATTCTACTCGGATTCTTAGAAGGCAACGAGAGAGAGAACCACAATGATTAAGGCAGTATTTCTTGACCTTGATGGCACACTCTGCGACTCCGATACAGCATGGGGCATCGCGCAAAGCAAAACATTTCAACTCTTAGGCAAGCATTATCCGAATGTTTCAGAAGAGGCTATTACAAAAGCATGGACAACCGTTCATCAAAGACTCTTTCAACAACTCGGCGCAGGGAAACTTTCTATGGCAGAGGTGAGAGACGCACGGTTCCAGTGCTTATTTGAAGAATTGGGTTTACCCGCAGATAAAGTCATGGAAGAACTCAGCGATTTTTTCTGTTCGCGTTACCTCACAAGTTTACATCTTTACGACGATGTCACAGTCCTTGAGAAATTGACCGGATACCATGTCGGCATCATTACAAACGGCGCACACGATGAACACACTGACAGCCAACTTTCTAAAGTCCGACACCTTGGACTCAACGAACGTATTCAGTCGCTAACAATTTCCGGTGAAATTGGGGTTAGGAAACCGAATCTCGAAATCTTCAAAGTGGCTTGTGAGCGTGCTGACGTTTTACCGAAAGAGGCAGTGTACGTCGGTGATTCCGTTCAAAACGACATCGTTGGTGCCAACCGTGCCGGTATGACAAGCATTTTCATCAACCGAAAATCAGAGGTGTTGATACCGGAATCAACAGATGAACGACCAGATTACACAGTCTCAAGTCTGCCCGAGGTCTTGTCCTGCTTGGGAAGTATACAGAATTAGAA